>VSNK01000085.1 GCA_009774255.1 Faecalicatena sp. | reverse complement strand
TATTTAACCGTAACAAACCGTAACACCCTTGCTATTACTGAATGCCCACCGTAACGTTCAACCGTAATGAACCGTAACAAAACGTAATTTTAAGTGTAACACACAACAACTACCGGAATATTTTTCCAGACTTTCTGTGTTTAAGAGTTATCCTCCCCACAATTTCAAAACCTGCCAGATCCACCAACAGCCGAAATGACTGGATGACCTTGTGGTTCAGCTTTTCAATTTCCTGTTCTTTTTTAGCTGCCGTATCTATAGCTGTACATGCCGTTGGATCAGCATACCCTTCGTTGTTTTTGTACAATTTCACACCTCCTGTCTCTCCTTTTACTCCCCCTTGTTTTCAGGTATCCGCAGTTTATCTCTACCAGTTTCTGCGCCATGACGGGTACTACGCTATTTCCGATTCTCGCCACTTGCTTACCTATCGGATACTTATTTCCGGTATAATCCCGACTTATGATGTAATCTTTTGGGAATCCCTGCATCAGCTTTAGTTCCTCCGGTTTCAGCATCCTCAAAAAGATATCTGATATGATATATGTCTCTCCCCCTATCTCAAACAGAACATTTATCAATCCAAACCGATCTTTTGTGGTAATCGTTCCAAGTGGGCTATCCAGGCGTTGTCCGCATCCAGTCCCGTAGTATTTAACCAAAAATGCAGATATCAAGCCAAAATGGCCGGGGGATGTCGTAATTGTATGAAGCGGATCTTTACAGCTCTGGCCGATCCCTGTTTTGTAATACTTTGTGATAAACGCAGACACCAAAGCATATCTGTTACTTGTATCAATCGTCTTGATCGGCTCCGTCAAAAGCTGCCCCCTGGAATCACCAGCCCGTGTCTCCCCATGGTATTGGATGATAAATGCCAATGCCTCTTTATCTCTAACTAAATAGGGATGCGGGCTTTTCAAAATATATTTTTCAATTCCATTAGCAATCCTGGCCTGCGTCGCATTTGCAAGCGGTTTCTTCCTGTCAAAAATAGATTTTCCAAGGTCTGACCAGTCGATATAATCTCCACATTGTTCCCATGCACAAAGACCCCCTATGCCGCTTTTACTGTGTGTCCGCTCCGGCCAGACAATCTGCCGTCCGTCCCTTCGGAAAATTGCGTACCAGCGTTTTCGGGTAGTGGGCGCTCCGTAATCTGCCGCTACAAGTTCCCTGCTGTCAAATTCGTAACCGAGCGACTTCATTGCTACAATGAATTTCCTGTAATCTTCCCCCTTCCGTTCCGGTATTGGATATCCACTTTCATCAAGCGGACCCCATTGTTGAATCTCTTCCACATTTTCCATGATAATCACGTTTGGAAGGACGGCTTTCGCGTGCTTATATACCGCCCACGGCAGGATTCGCAGCCCCTTTTTCCTTGGCTGACCTCCCTTTGCCTTACTATGGCTTGTACAGTCCGGGCTTGCCCACATCAATGATATATGCCGGCCTTTTACATATTTTTTCAGATTAACCTTAAAGATGTCCTCTGTTAAATGCAGCGTGTCTGGATGATTCGTTTTGTGCATCAGTATCGCATCCGGATCATGATTCACCGCAATGTCCACCTGTCGTCCTAACGCCATTTCTATTCCTACGCTTGCGCCACCGCCGCCAGCGAAGCAATCTATAATCAGATCGTCCTTCATATTAAACATTTCTTCTACTCCCTTCATAGTTCTTCCGCAAAAATATCAATAATCGGTTCACCCATGGCCATTTCACAATTAGCCACAGCCTGTACATAATAGGAATCCTTTAATTCAATTCCTATCGTCCTCCTGTCTAACCTCAGCGCCATATAATTTGATGACCCTATTCCCGTAAATGGATCAAGCACAATGTCTCCCGGATTCGTCCACAAACATATGCATCTTTTAATCACTTCCAACTGAAGCGGACAGATATGCCTTTCATCCTCTTCTGCTCTTGCTGACTTTTTCTGCAGAGTATCTGATTGCCTGATATCCATCCAGACAGGCGAGGCATATTTCTGCCACAGATCAACAGGAAATGTATCATTGGTATGTTCGATTGGTTCCGGATTCTCCCCAGGCTTCCGCATAGTGATCACATAATCCGGAATCCCCTGTCTGCTCATGGACGAGTCCTTTTTTATCTGCTTATGCAATAGCCCTAATGCTTTTGTCCTTTGCATTTCCGTGACGGGATTTTTCCATATGCATACTTCACTGTGAAATATGAATCCAGCTTCAATAAAAATTTTAATCAGCTCCCCCCTGAAATCTTTTAAACCGATGACTCCATCCTTCTGTTTCATCAGGGGGATATTTATACAGTGGAAGCTAAGAAGTCTCCCAGGCATTGTGATCCGATATAATTCCTTCACCAAATATGTGAAATGCTCATAAAATTCATTATCATTCCTGCTGTTCCCCATATCCCTGTCGCTGTTTGAATATGTATAAAGCGAAGAAAACGGCGGAGAAAATATTGTGTAGTGGATACTGTCATCAGGGATCCCCTTCACTACTTCACAGGAATCCCCATGGTACAGTGAATAAAATTCTTCAATTCGCTGGCCTAAGATCTTCATATTCAAATTCCTCCCAATCTGGTAACAACATAGAAACTTTTGCTTCATATGGGCTTGTCAGTCTGCAAGTCTGTCTCAATTCCTTTTTCGTGATTTCCTTCGTTAATTCGATCATTTCTTTCTGCATTTTCCGGTTATCCTGCTCCTTACGTTCAATGTTTTCCTTAACGCAGCCTTCCTTCGAAGAAATGATTATATACACATGAACCTCTTGTGTCTGTCCGAATCTCCAGCACCTCCTTAATGCCTGATAATACTGTTCATATGAATCGGACAGGCCGACAAAAATCATATTATGGCATTGCTGCCAGTTCATACCAAATCCTGCAATGGATGGTTTTGTCACAAGGCACTTTATCATATCATCAGAAAAGTCAAGCATTGTTTCCGTCTTATATGCCGGTTTATCTGATCCTTTTATTTCCCAGGAATCCTCACACAACTCCCATAGCCTGTGACTTTCGGCATTCAGATCACACCATACAATCCACTGTTCATCGTTACTGTTCACCAATTCCGCTGCTTTCTGGCATCGCAATTCAAGGCTTTCTTTTCTTGCTTTCCTGCGCTGTGTTAACGTGAGCGTTTCCGTACTTGGTTCATCGCCATCTACTACGATCTGGTGGATGTTCAGCTTTGGAAGATCATACCCACTAACCTCATAGCCAAGGTTTGCCGGATTGTCAATGAACACTGACCATGAGGCCATCCATTGCCAGAAAATAGATTCCGCATGCCTTTTCAATCTCCATTTCGAAGTCTGGCCGCCGTCATGTACGAAATACATAGAAAGCATTTCACCTCTTATCATAATTCCCAGGAATTCCGAATGATTCCCAAGCTCCATAAAATCATTCGGGGCCGGTGTCGCAGTACAGGCTAACTTATACGGCGTTTTTGAAAAATAGCTTATGATCTGGTTCCTGATCTTTCCTGTAAAAGATTTTAGGATACTGCTTTCGTCGAGCACAACACCAGTAAATTCATAACACTGAAACTTATCCAGCTTCTCATAATTGGTAATGTTCAATCCTTCTTGAACATCGCTTTGTGATTCACAGATTGTCACATCATATCCGAACTTTTCACCTTCTTTTTGTGTCTGGGACGCAACCGACAGTGGAGCAAGGATCAATATATTTCCTCCCGTGTGCTCATATATCTTTTGTGCCCATTCCAGCTGCATGAGAGTTTTCCCCATTCCACAATCTGCGAAAATTGCACTTCGTCCTTTCTTTAAAGCCCAGCGCACAATATCTTTCTGAAAATCAAACATAACCGGGTTTAGCTCTGACGAATTGATATCAAACCCGCTGCTCTCTAATATAAAGTTTTTCTTTTTAATAAACTGCTCATAATCAATCATCTTCCTCACCTCCTATTCGAGATTAACTTTTCACAAAAATACGCCTTGTTTTATTGTTCAATCGTGAGACGGACACCTCTAAGCCCAATCTCTTATTTATCTGTTTACTGAATACAATGTTGCTCATTGGATTCATACTATTGTCAGCACAAAATACCTGATAACGTTTATACACTTCATTTGTAGGCTGATTCTCTATCAGCTCCACGCCGCAATCATCAATAAAAGCCTTTATCGGATTATTTTCGTTTTCATATTCGTCCAACTGATGCTGAACCTGTTCAGACTTAGTGAACTCATCATTTTTGATGATCCTTTTCAGACCTTCAACGCCAATCCTGATCAAATATTCTATTGAATTTTGTTCAATCAGTTCATACTTGATGTATGGGTTATAATCAGGATCCGTTTTTGAGAAACTTGCATTAAAAGGAATAATGACCAGCCTACGTAATACAGCCCCGGTCTTGTCCTTCATCCGGGGAATATCATTGGCGCTGAACAGTAATTTGATATATGGGTTAAATTCAAAAGGATCCTGCCCCTTCCTTTCCGCTTTGATACGGTTTCCAGTGACAATCTTTTTGAAAGTTGCCACCTGGGATCCCTGTAAGAAATCATCGCCGATATCATCACCGATATTGGCCAGCTTCCCAAACATCATTGATGTGCTGAACCGATCCCCTAATTCTTTCAGGTCAAGGGCTGAGATATTATCATCACCAAGGATTGCTTTTACACAATCCAGAAAAGTACTTTTCCCATTACTTTTATCCCCTGTCAAAATAAACGCCTTACCTAATTCATTCCTGCGGTAGAAACAATACCCAATACATTCTTCCAGCAGCAGCCTGATCTCTGCATTGCCGCAGCTTAATTTGTCCAGAGTTCTGTCTGCAAGTGCGGAATAGGCATCCGGATTATAGTCCCATGGTATTTTATTATTGATGACCAGATCGGCGGTAAACGGCAGCAACGTATCTGTGACGATATCCAATACGCCATTTTTAAAAGCAATATACCTGGCATCCACTGTTTCCTTTTCCTCAACAATTAATTCCATATAGTCAATCACTTCCCGTCGCTGTGTCTTTTTCAAATTAGGAATCTGCCGGATCATAGCTGTTTCAATGTGCCTGTACCCACTCACATATACACCATCGTGGTAAATGTGCAGCTGGCCGTTAATCTTAGATATATTTGCGTTATTTTTCAAATAAGTGGCAAAACGGTCAAATAAGAACGTATTACCACTATAGAATACTGGTTTCTGAAATGATTCATCCCTTAAAATCACTTCTATTTCTTCATCGGAAAGCGGTTCCTTAAACACAAATTTGTTTAAAATTCTTATCGCTTCCCTGGTTTCATCTACACTGAAATCATTTGCCGTCAGCGTCAATATGTAGTTGAACAGCGCCTGGTTTCTGCCTTCCCCCGCATCCATGTTGATAAATTTAACCGTTGATCGGACAGGGTACAGCCATTTGGGGATTTCCTGGTATTCTCCCCCTGGCTCAATATCCCATTCAATGAACCGCTCTTTCCCTTTTAGCTTAATCACTTCATAAGATGAACGCGACCCCAGCTTAATATCTGCGGTCAGGCCGATCGCAAGCGGCACTTTTGTCTTGTTACGTGATATGCTGTAATTCTTAAACAAAAAATGCCGCCCCCTTGAAGTCTGATACACCCTGCAGTCAAGCTGATATTCTTCCACAATCTTCATTAAAATTTCCGACTGTCCGGCATCATCAATATCTATCAGGATAGTATCATCAGAAAGCACACCTGCAAAACTTTTCAGACACTTCACTTCATCATAAGTTTTGAGGTTACTTTCACCTTTGAATTTTTCAATAGCCTGTTTTCCCCTGGTTTCAATATAACCTTTGTAGAGCACTTCTGATCACCTACCACTGAGACAATTTTTCATAAAACTTTTTATCTTTTTCCAACATGTATTGTCCATTACTGCTTAATTCTTGATGAATATATTCTGCAATTTTCTGTACTGCATCTGGAGTATCCGATTTCTGAATCAGCTTTAAAAGCTTTCTGTACTTTCTCACACTATGCATCCTAAGAAATTCAGGTATACAGACTATCATCTGACCCTTTCCAGATCCCCATGAAAATTTTAAGGTTAATTCATCCATTTTAACCACCTTTCCCGGCATACTATGTAATGACACCGTATTGTTTCAACCGTTTCTTTGCTTCATCTATATACCATTGCCGGTCAAGTTTATCAGGAACCGCCACATCCACAACTGAATCATTGTAGATAAAGCAGTGATCCGGCGTATCAGCAAATTTTTCGGGTTTTCCCCGGCTGCCACCGCATTTTAAAATCCTCCCATCCATTGGATCACAAGATGCAAACACCCGATAAGATTTATAGGTATATTTTTCCGTTTTCGGGTAAATGTAAGATATTTTTTTTACCCTTATCCCTTTCACCTGCCGGAGAGGTTCACAATGTTCATGCTCAACGTGAACATACTTGTTTGACAGCTTTACTAATTTTTGGAACTGGTAAAGATCATCACATTTATTTATGGTAGTTTCAACTGGTATCTTGTCCACCATATAATTGACCAACGCTTTGTTCAAAATTGGAAGGTCATAATCTATCGGTGAAAGTTCCTTCACATATTTTCCCTTGCGTTCAACCTTGCCTTGTGAATCCACCCATAGATAGTTATTTACATCCTTCTGGTATATCTCTGCTATCGTATCAAGCTCCAATAATATCTTGCATTTGTCTGTACTGCAGCGCTGCTCCCATTCCCAGCAGATATCATCAACCATGTCAAAACATTCATCCGTATCTGGGATTCTGATGATCAGGCCATCCGTGTTCGACTGGATCAATTCAAACCCCGGCACTGCTTCCAGATGCTCTATCAGGTCGAGAAGCATGAGCTGGCCGTTGATGCACATGCAGTTATTGTTCCGTGGGTCATAAGCTGGATTCGTCATATCCTTCATAGCTCCTGACAACGCATTAAGCAGTTTTTTGTACGGAGCCTGTTCCTTTTTCTTCCCAGCCGCTTTCAATGCCATCCTGGTATCATATACATTTTTATACTGTTCCGGCCTGGAAGCGGACCTTGTCACCAATCCCCAGGCTATCAACATAGATGGATAATAAGAACCAACATCAACGTGAAGGATCAGCCCTGTTGCATAAATGGGCTGATCCGTTGCCCCATGAAGACCTCCGAATCCGAACACATGCGGAATACCAGCGACAGTCATTTGGAAATTTGCTTTTTTGTACCATGCCTTTTTCACTGACGGATCCGCATCCTGTAAGGATAACGATATTGCCTCCTTCTTCTTGTGTTCAAACCAATCCTGAACTGCTTTATATTTGTTCAAACGGATGCATGGCAAAAAGAAATAATCAAATTCATCCTGAAAATCACACTTATGGCAATCTAACACCTTTGCGGTTATCCTGGCTTCGCTGTCACCGATACAAGTTATGGCGTGGTTCCTGCCGCCTATATATGGGAAAGCCCGGACAATTCCATGCATAGCGTTGAAGTCATCTATCTTTTCCAGAAATACTTTGATAGTCTGCTCCACATCATGCCTGCAGTATTTGACCGTTTCTGCAATCTCCTTTTCTGTCAAGGGCCTGTCTATATCAAATGGGACGTCCGTTTCCTTAATATTGCTGCCAAGGAACCCTTCCATAGTTTTCAACCCAACTGGCGGATTAGGCATTACATCGTAATTGATCATGGGTATCCGGTTAAATTCAGATGAAATCTGCCAGCCTTCCCGGCCATGAATGACAATTTCATCACTGATCTCCTTTGGATCCATTCCCAGCAAAATCCCCTTCATGACGTACTGGTCATAATGCTTATTGTTAAATCCACTCCATATATTGCTCGTATTTGCCTCATATAACGATTTTAGTTCATCAGGGTTATTAATGATCACCTGCTCACTTTTTTTGTCCACATCAATGCAAACGACCAGCCAGTCATACTTAAATACTTCAAAGTCATAAAAGATCATATCTCTCCCACCTTTTGAAAAGCAGTGGAGCTGTAATCACTCCACTGCCTGCCCATATTAACAATCGAAAACTTCCTTAATACTGATGGGATTGAAGTCCTTACTTGCATATTCAATCTCCATTTCAACCTTACCCTGGATTTCCTGGAAGATGTCAAGGATACACTCAGCAAAATCACTGTAATTGATAAACTCCGGAACGGTTTCTGTTTCCAGTTTGTCAACCCATGTAATAACAGATTTGATCGCTTTACCGTCGTTCCAGTTTTCTGAATTTTTGTTTCCGCTGATTACCCGGTTGAAGAATATCATTCTGTTCTTATATTCCCCTTCCTTGATCTTACACTGTGCCGCAAACATCAGCTTATCGCCTGCCTTAGTAGGCTTGACCTCCATTTTTTCAATGCTGACAATGTATGTACCGTCCGGCACATCTTCGAATTCATTATCTTTTGCCTCCGCAACCTCTTTCTGCAATGCCTCCAGATCAACCTTTTGATCAAAAACGCTAAAATCAACTGCCATTCTTCTTCACCTTTTTAACCTTTCATTCAAATTATCTAACGTGTTCTCCTGCGCCTTTGTCCCCTGGCAGGTGTTTCAGGTGGATTCATTGCCCCGTCGGCCTGCTGTTCAGACTGTGCTTCCGGTTCATCAGAACAATTCATTTCCTGCGCCCCAGCAGCAGACTGTTCCGGATTCCTTTCTTTACGAGTCCTGCGCGGTGTCTTCTGTAAATCTGGCTCTGCTACTTTTTCCGTTGCCGCAGTAGCTTCATCAAAAGGAACCTCTTCCGCATTCCCGCATGCTTCTTCGACAGCCTTGTCACATTCCTGCATATAGTCCCCGATCTTTTTATCATCTTCCTGCTGAGCCTCCGCGCGTGTCTTTCTTGTTCTTGTCTTTTTAGGCTGTTCAACAGGTTCAGACTTAGCTTCAGCAGTATCCTGACCTGTCGCAGTTGGCGGCGTTGTATTTTCCGCTTCGGTTTTCCTTCTGGTCCTTGTCCTCCGGCCATTAACGTCAGGCTTCTCGAGATCCCCGGCAACTGCAGCATCCGCCCGTTCCATTTCTGCATCAGGCATATAATCTCCCACCTCGTAAAAATTGCGGATTTTGTCTGCTACGTAGTTCAGATCATTGTCAATGGCATACGACTTAAACATTCCCAGCGGGGACTTTACCGTATCCTTCCCGCTGTTCTGCGTATAGAAGTAATATTTTCCTTCATTCACTCCTGTCCTGAGTACTACTGTGAAAAGCCCCTCAATCGTAATCTTCTCACGTAGCAGCTTGCCGATCAGTTTTACGGTAACCAGGCCATTGTCAAGAGTCTCCAAATGCGTCATATACGCCACAACCACATCGTCAGGAAGTTCTTTACATACATTGATAATCTCAAAGTAATTTGACCCGAAGTCATTATATTTATCCCACCCAGTCTCTTTGATACGGTTCATATACGGCACAGCAAGAATGTACTGAAAATCATCCACCACAATCAGCTTTTTACCTGCCGCTGCCTGCTCTTTCATATACTTGCAGATCTTTCCCGCATCCGTTTCATTGTTCAGCATTTCAAAATGATTCTTGAAAGGTAACGGCTTGCCGACCGGGTTCACGACTGCCGTTGCTGCCGGATCGCAATTCCTCATGCTCGTACTTTTTCCTGTCCCTGATTCTCCCATGACTAAAACCATCTGTGCCATTTTATCTTTCTCCCTTCTTTAACAATCCCATGAACATAGCGAAAATATTTCTCTTTTCTTTCATTGTTCTATTAGCTGCACACTTTATAACTTGATTCCGCTGAAACCGCTCTGCAGCAGAAACACTATTCCGATAACTCCGGTGACTTCTGATTCTGTGATTTTTTGTACTGCTCATTTTTTATTCTTCTCCTTCCATTGTACTTCCTTCAATGACCCTTGATGCCCACATGTCAGCCCAATGCAGGATCATGTAGAGCTGTGTCTCATGGCCTTTGACTCCATAGTTTGCAGTTTCATACAATCCATCATGATACCGGATCGCAAACTCTTCCTCTTCGGTCAGGTCGATGAACAGCGTTGCCAATTTGATTGACCTGGTCGCATGATCCAGCGGCAGTAAATCAGGATTGCGCTTCCATGGCTTCTTTTCTGACTGCTTATATTTCTGTTCCGGATTTGCTTTCGTGGGCCTGCCGTCCTGAATCATATTAGGGACATACAATTTTTTCCCATAATCACCACATTTACCCAGGTCATGCAGTAATGCGGCAATGACTACATTTTCCTGCACTTCGTTGTATCCTGCGCTTCCAAGCAGAGAAACGCCAATTTTTTCAGCACAAAACATAACATTGACTGAATGAGCAGCAAGGCCTCCAAGCTCTTGTGAATGGTTACCGCCAGATGCAGGAGCTTCAAAAAAGCCAATTTCACGCATATAACCGATCAGATCAAGCACGCCATCTCTTCCGGTTTTCAACAGAGCTTCCCTGATAATATCCGGATAATTGTAATTCGTTGCTTTTTCTACAGCTTCCGCTGCTCCTTCCGTCGGTTCATTTACCGAGTTACTATTCATAACTTCATTTTTTGCCATTGTTTTATTCTCCTCTTTTCAATTTATTTTCAAAGTGCTCCCACTTCGATTTCAATAATTCGTAACACTGTCCTGCCTTCTTCCGTTCTCCCGTCTGGATGTATTGAATCAAATCCTGAAACAGCGCGTAATCATCAGGATAAAGAAGAATCGCATAACCGCCTGAACGGTCAATATCTCTAAGATTAACGATCTGCAAAGGTGACGGCCTGCCTTTTGGGGCTTTCAGTTCAATTCCAATGAACTTTCCTGAACAACTCACCAGCAGATCAGGGATACCGCTTTTCGTATAGGACGCGCCGCCCCAATATTTTAAGGACCAGCAGCCTTTACCTTTCAGAAACTTCTTTACTTTTGTTTCAAACTGCTTCTCCGCCGCCAATTATAACCATCTCCTTAATACTTCTTTCATCAACTCGTCTGTCGAATAATCAGGAAGTCCTCTTTGCGCACACCTACCAAAAGTCTTATCATCCGTTAGCCCCAGAAGATAATCTGTAGAAACGTCGAGTACTTTTGAAAGTTTTATTATATTTGGAGTGCTTATCCATATATCGTAAATCTCCCATGTTCTGATTTGCGTCTCATTAACCCCAATTTGCTCACCAAGAGCCTTTTGAGTAAATTTTTTCTCCTTTCGCAACTCCCTGAGCCTATCATTAAGCTGTGCCACTATTTTTTCACCTTCTTTCTGTTGTCCCGCTTAAAAGCCTTTATAAAATAACTTGCATTGACATAGAAAAATAATCCCAGCCAAGTAATATTGAATGTGCAGATTATTACAGGAATCCTGCTTTCAGAATCCACCATGCACACGAAGACCATAAATGATACAAAATTTATTACGGCCAATGCTCTAAGGATCATATTTTTCAAACAATTCATCCGTTAACTCCTTTCCTTTCTTTAATGCGGCCAGGTTCTTCTCTTCAAAACTCCCCTTCACCAGCAGATAATAATAAAAACATGTATTTTCCTGGCCTATACGGTGTATCCTTTTCTTTGACTGCTCCCAAAGGTCACAGGAGCCCTTCCCCAGCGGTAATGTATAATAGATCACCTTATTCGCTTTTTGAAAGTTCCCGCCCATCGCTCCGGCCTGGTACTGGATAAATGTCACACTGTCGGGTATTTCTTCATAGGCATACATGGAACGTCCCGCACCATTTACAAAGCTGACTTCTCTATGAAGCGATTCACATATTGCTTTCAGTCTGCGAAGTTCTTCTTTAAAGTTGTAAAAAACAATCAGACGATCTTCCGTAGATTCGACTAAATCTTTAAACGCCTCTAATTTTTCTCTATGGTACTGGCCGCAAAGCTGCCTTGCATACAGGATTTTTGTGAGTGAATTATCACCAATTAATTCAATATGCGAAGTCATGTCCTCACCATAAAAATCTGAGTCATCTTTGAACTGGCAGAGATTCCGGGTATCAAGATCCAAATAACCGTGTTTCATGAAATATCTGTATTCTTTGGTCGATTTCAGATATATAATCTGTTCAACCTGTTCAGGTAAGTTCATTACTTCCTCTGTTTTCATGAATACGGCCCCAAGCCCGGCAAGTTTCTTTTTCAAATGCTCCACATTCTTATATCCAATAACCACCTCGCGCTTAAACTCACCCTGCTCTACCCACTTAGTGTCAACATACGAATTCCAGAATGCCTTTTTAGAAATATCCCAGCCAAGCAGCTTACATTGTGACCATAAACGTTCATACTTCCCTGCCGTCGGCGTGCCGGATAATAACACCACGCTTTCTGGGTTCAGCTTTAAAATGAATTTAGATCGTTTCGCCGTCTCATTTTGAATAAGGGAACTTTCATCAAGCATTAACGTAAAGTTGCTTATATGGGCAATATATGGCCTCCTGAACACCAAATCGTAGTTGATCACGCCTATAATCTGAACATCCTTGTCTTGGGAGCTATCCCTTTCTACCGCTTCCCTAAACTTTGCCGCTTGTGGTTTCTCCGTCAGGTCAAAAACTGAATAGTCCGGGTAGTATGTATTGAAATGCTCTATCCAATCATCAATTTTTGATTTCTGGCAGATCAGCAGATTCACGTCATTATTCAACAGATATATTTTTTCTGCACCTACAAAAGTTTTGCCAAGTCCCATATCGAGGTAATACGCTACCCTGTTATGGCCTTCTGTTAAATTAAGCGCTTTCTGCTGATGCTCCATAAATATCGGAAATGTCATATTGTAATCCTCTGTACACTTTTTCCACCCTACTAAATTACTACGCCTTCAATTTCCAAAAAGCGCTTAGCATTAATGAAATATGACCACCTGTTTTCACTGGTCTTGATCCCATATCCCCAAGGGAATACTCCCTGCTGCAGCCCTTTCCGGACGGTACTCTTATCCATGCCCAGTAAAGGAGCGACTTCTTCCGGAAGCAATCGCTTAATCTTCCCACTGGCAATAGCTTCCTTCGGCATTACAATAACGGGTTCATCCTTTTTTGAAAAATAATCCGGTGCAAGTCCAAGCGATACTGCAATATCACTTTGCTTTTGTTCTGTGGGAATATTCTTCCCAGATAAATATTGACTGATCGAACCTTTGCTGCAACCTGTAAGACCGCAAACCTGTCTCTGGTTCAGGTTCAATTCCTGCATAGCTTCTTTTAACTTTTCACTGAATTTCAATATTGTCACCTCTCTTCCTTCAATCATCTGGGAAATGATTGTTGTTATACTGTTTCCTGATCCGTATGACGACTTTTCCTGAAACACCTTGGTTATAAGACATTTCCTTAAATTTCTTATTTCCATGTTTCAGTTCTTCAATATACGCCAGATATTCCAGTTTCGAATCAAACTGGAATATCTGTTCAATCCATGCTGCCTGAATATATTTCACTTTTCTCACCTGCCTTTCCGGCACCAGCGTTCTTTCTATCTGCTGTTATGTGTACGCCCCGGCTTCAGGAAATCCTCATTTTCACCGAATACTGCGCATATCTTGATTAAGTTTTCAGGAAGCGGCCTGCTCTTTCCGCTGATCCAGTTGTCCACCGTTGTTTCGCAGACTCCAATCTGACAAGCAAGTGCCGCAGGTGTCATATGATTGTAATTCAAAGTGAGTTTCAAACGGTCACGGTCAATCTCTACACCAGGCCTCCAATACCTATTTGTGACCTTCACTTTTGTTTCAACCTGTTCATCAGAAAGATGAACTTCGTCAATATCCGGTATGATATGCCGCAAGATATTCAATACATAGGGCCTGTTGCCTTCCAAACAGCTTCCCATGATCTTTGACGCTTCCAGATAGGTACCTGGATTATCAATATTCGGTACTACAGACTCTGTAACAGTGACCGTCTGCTGTACTATCTCTGGCTCAGCCCTTGCCCTGAAATATGTATCCACTAGATCCCTCTGCACTTTCCATGCCAGATCATCAGTGAAGGACTTTACCAGCATTAGATATCCTGATTCCGTGATGAGAGTAATGCCTTTTGGGTAGTTGTAATCATCAATACCACCCAACGTCCGAAATTCGGGCATTGAAATTTTATAGAAATCAACACCGCTTATGAAGCGTTTTCTGTTGTCACTAAATCGTTTCCGTGCCGTTCCGTCTTGACGCTGATGTACCCGGTCAATATCTTTAAAAGTGACTACACGCTTCCCTTTGTACTCTTTAACCTGCAGTTGTGTTCCTTGAATCATTGTTGTTTCGCTCATTTTCATTTCCGCCTTTCTTTTGATTTACCATCGCCTCTCCCATCCCCAGCAGATAGCCCTTGTTAAAATCGGACATTTGAGGTACGGCCTCTGCGATAGTTCGCAATAACTTTTTCTCTCTTTCAGACATCTTTTCACTTCCTTTCTGTTTGTGGTATACTGTAAATAAAAACGGAGGGTTACAGATGATCGGATTCTTTACCAGATGCAGAATGCATTCCTGCATCAAAAAGCTAAACAAATTAAGTTGCAAAAACCGCAGCGACATAATTACCGGAGAACAGTTTCAAACCATATGTACATCCGGAAAGATACGTGGGGCCTTAAAGGCCCTTGAAAAAGAAGGCTGTATCAATCTGTTTTGGGTTGACGGTGAATACTTTCCCGTCGGAGCCGTCTGCCTGAACGGAATGCCTTTATACTTGTGTGAACGTTCTGAACTGTGGCTGAACCGTACCGTCAGTTTTATCTGCGGTGTTATGACCTCCGTTTTAGGTGGTTACCTTCTGGGATTCCTTTAAACAAACTGCCTGATGATTACATAAATAATCCCAATAACCAGACCTGCCAGAAAACCTGAAATCAGGCCATCAGAATAATTTGTATGTTTCATAGCCCACCTCCCATCATTTTTTTTCTGGTGATCCGCTGCAACAGATCACCAGCAGTCGCATAACCTTTGTTAAGTTCTTATTTTGGGAAATCAAAGTGCTGTGTCATCTCGCGCGTTGGATTCTTCCGCTTAACAGCTTCTTGTTCTAGGGATAATGTGACAATCGGCTTGCCCTCAGTGGTTTTCATTCCACATGTACCACACACTCTGCATCATTGCCCTGCTATTCCTGCTTTCTTCCAATCCTTTAAGGGAACTTACTTATTCTTCACACGCTCCGTCTGATATCCGTCAGCCTAACTGCCATGTTACTTGCGTGTAGCCCTCTCGTTGCTTCCCCCTGTCCTGCTTGCTTTGATTTCCTCCACTCTGCATTTATCACGGGCTTGTGACCGTTCCCAGGTCTTATTTCTGTAGTGCCTGGTCAGCTGCATTAAAGGTTTGTCCTCGTAACCTCCGGGACGGGTGGTGTGGTTATTTTCTGTTCAAAAGTTCCCAGTTATCAACTTCGCTATCCGACTTGTTTTCGTTCCAGATTTTCAAAACTTTGAATCCGTTTCCCCTCAAATCCTGTGCAAATTCTGACTGCGTTTTATATTCGTTTGAGCGAAATATCTTAAGATTTCTTGTTGCACTGTTTCTTACTAATGCTGTTCTTGTCATTTTCTATATCCTCCTTTTAATTTTTATATAGTATCCAGAAGAGCAATAGCCTCTTCAAATTTGCATTCAGATATCAGCCTGACCGCTTCCTCTTCAACCTGCGTCCTGTGATCAAGTTCTTCCTGCATATTCCTGATCTCTTCAATCTTCCTGTCTATCTTCTTCATAGGTTCTCTCTCCCTTCCAATACTTCCACACGCCCGGCAGCATGTCACATTTCAATTATTTCAGTTACATCAACATTCAGAGCCTTAGCAATCTTGCCGATTGTCGCAGGTCTTGCTTCCTGCACCCCTCTTTTAAGTCTTGCAATAGTAACTTGAGATACACCGCACTTTTCAGATAATTCTTTAGCAGAATATCCCTTTTTTGCCATAGTAACGTCAATCTTCATTTTGTCGATTTTCATTTAGTTCACCTCATTTCTTTTGTTGTTATACCACAATTATAAGTCGTTATTAAACATTTGTCAATATCTTTTTGTGGTTTTTCAACATTTTGTTGACTAGCCACATTTCTACTGCTATAATAGGTTTTAGGAAAGGTGGTGAATACATAGATGAAAGATACTTCTAATTCTGTAAATGAACTACAGATTTTTAACAATCCTGAGTTTGGTCAGATGAGGTCAATTGTTATTGATAATGAACCGTGGTTCGTTGGGAAAGATGTGGCGGTGGCATTGGGGTACAGTAATCACAGAGATGCACTTTACAAGCATGTTGATAGCGAAGATAAAGGGGAGTCGCGATTCGCGACCCCCTCAGGAGAACAAATGATGACTATCATCAACGAATCCGGCTTATATTCTCTTGTTTTCAGTAGCAAGTTGGAATCAGCAAAGAAGTTTAAACACTGGGTAACAAGTGAAGTCCTTCCAGCACTTCGGAAAACAGGGCATTATGGGAAAACCAGTCAGTCAGCAAATGAAGTAATCACGGATAACCAGATTAGAGCGTTGGAAATAATCTTAGAATGTCCGCCTGAAAAACTCCCGTATTTAGGATGTGTACTAAAAAATTCCGGTTACACATCTGTTAAACACACTAATAAATCGGAATCTTCTTATCCGATTTTTCAGAATGATTATGGAGTTTCAGATTTTCTCCAAAATGCTGATGTGTTAAACCGGGCAACTTCCGATGTGTACAAAGATTATTGCATATTTTGTAGTAAGAATAACATCCATCCAGTTGCACACAACAGATTCAGCAGGATAGTCAACAACACATTAGGGATTCAGGCAGCGGTTAAGAATATCAATGGAAAATCCAAAAGGATATTCGCCAAAAAGCTAGGAAGGAGGTGAATATGTGAAGGACAGAATCAAAAAACTTAGAAAAGAACTTGACCTGACACAACAGGAATTTGCCAACAGAATCGGAATAAAAAGAAATACTGTTGCTAGTTACGAAACAGGAAAAAGCAATCTAAGTGATGGTGCAGTTTCACTAATCTGCCGAGAATTCAATGTCAATGAAGAATGGTTAAGGACCGGGCAAGGCGAAATGTTCTTAGAGATCAGCAGGGATGAGCAGATTGCTACATTCATAGGTGAACTCCAAATGAATGTAGATGATAGCTTCAAAAAGCGTTTTATATCCATGCTGGCCTCACTAGAAGAGTCTGATTGGGAAGTGTTGGAAAAGATGACCTTGAGACTGCATGAAGAAAGGGACTGATCATTTCAGTCCCAAGAGCGCTTTGACATAGCATAGGATTAACTTTAATCTCCGTTCATCCGCCATGTCAAGCAGTTCGATGATAAATGCTTTGTAGTTCATGCTGGGTTCATCTCCTGTGAACGCACGTTCTAAAGTAGCGATACATATATTATAGAACATTTGTTCTGATTTATCAATAGGGAATTCTTAGGAAAGGGAAAATATATATGAAAAATAAACTTTTAAGTATCGTACTTATCGCAATACTACTGCTTATTTGCATTAGCTGTTCTTCTGAAAAATCTGATAATTCACAGGAAATACAAGTTCCGGAATATGTCAATGTCTCGAGTAGTGAATATGTTCAAGATGGAAAAACGTGTTGTGGATATCGTGTTGTGGTATCTGACAATCTAAATGATGAAGAATTAGAAGCGGTGTTTAATGATGTGACAAATGATGATTATCACTTACATACTGTATGGTTCTATGATGATGAATCGTTAGCATCTGGTGGGGATATTTATAATGTAGCAATGCTTGAAGAGGAAAAAGAGATTGGGCAAATATCTATTACTCGTCCATGAGCATAATTCTGTTACGCTTGTTACGGTTTAAAAATGAACCGTAACAGGGCTCTAGCCCTTGTGTTTGCTGAGTGTTACGGATGTTACGGTTACGGTTGAAACTCCTACTACTATATATTTATATTTTTTATTTTTTTTTCTTATTATTTTTTTTATAAATTAAAAATATTAAGAACTTAGTATTTAACCGTAACAAACCGTAACACCCTTGCTATTACTGAATGCCCACCGTAACGTTCAACCGTAATGAACCGTAATTTTATATATGTAATCGCTCCGGCGTTTATATAAAAAGTGGCGTAAAACTATTGGTACAGGAAAACTAAAGAGGAAAATGATATGGCAAAAAAGAAAGAAGGTAAGAAAGACACTGTAAAAGCAACGAAGAAGGTAAAAGAGAAGAAAAAAGGCGGCGGTATTATCAAAGGTATTATTGTTGTATTTATTGCTATCGTCTTTATCACTATGGTATTTGGCGATGACGATAAGTCCAATAAGCAAGCTAAAACACAAACTAACCAGGACTCCCAAGACGTATCCAGCACTGATGTATCTGAACCAGAAACCGACCAGCCGCCAGAAGTAGCAGAAGAGCATTATGAGGTAGATTTATCTGCAGGTAATTATACCGCTGGTGTTGATATTCCTGTAGGGACCTACAATTTAGTTGCCACAGGTGGATCCGGTAACGTATCTTCGTCTAATATGTTTAGTGGTGGTCTGAATGAGATTATGGGAAATCCGGCAGATGAGTACTCAATTGATTCCTTCAATGGGTTAAAAATGGATGATGATGTTGTTCTGACATTGGGAGGTACTGTAACTTTGCATTTGGTTTCCGAAAATGCAAAGTTAGGAGGCATTACTGCAAGATCAGCTACTGATGCTGCCCCTATTGATTTCGGCGCCGGTAATTATACTTGTGGAAGTGATTTCCCTTCAGGTACGTATAATGTCGTTGCGACAGGCAGCAATGGAAATGTCAACTCTGATAACATGTTTAACGGTGGATTGAATGAAATTATGGGAACCACTAATGATGGATTGTGTATAGCACAATACAATAATGCCATATTCGAAGATGGGAATGTACTTTCAATCTCTGGTACGTCAGTACAATTGGTTCCTGTTGGCGAATAATTCAGCACCTACATTTTCTAAATATTAAAAAAAAACCCCAGCTGTTGCAGCAGCCAGGGATTCCGTAACTTTTAATAAGCCTGGATTGAAATGATATAATCGCAATACACTCAATAAAAACTTAAAAAAAGCTATGCACCATTGATTATACCATTCCTTTCCTGGATTTTCAACAGGAAGGAGAATTTTGGGTGTAGATAAAAAACTTTGGTTTTTTATCCCTGCAGTAAAAAACGGCAAATGCACATTTTTACATTGTGCGTCTG
>VSNK01000084.1 GCA_009774255.1 Faecalicatena sp. | reverse complement strand
TACCGCTCCCGCCGCCGTCCCCTTCTGTGTTACCGCTCCCGCCGCAGTCCCCTGGCTACTCCTTTACCGCCCCCGCCGCGATCCCCTGTTCCAGATAATCCCGTCCTCCCAGGAATACCAGGATTGCCGGAAGAAATGTGATCACGGACACTGCAAACATAAATCCTGCTTTGTCGATCCTTGTCAAAGCCGGCAGGAACACGGACAATGGCAGCTTGCTCTTATCCTTGAGAAAGGTCAGCGGCTGTTCGATCAGGCTCCAATACTCTAAAAACCCGAGCACCATTGCCGCAATAATTCCGGAAGACCCCATCGGCAGCGCGATATACAGGAACAACTGCCACTCCCCGGCTCCGTCCAGCCTGGCCGATTCGATCAGGCCGGACGGTATCTCCGCAAAGAATCGATACATGATAAAAACCGGAAAGGCGGAAAACATGCCCGGCAAAATGATTCCCCACAGGCTGTCCAACAACCTTAAGCGATCCAGCAGAATATAATCGGAAAGCATCCACACCTGAAAAGGCAGCAGCATGAGGATCATATAGATCAGAAAAATCCCTCTCCTGCATGGAAATTCATATCTTGCGAATCCCCATGCCGCCATGGTCCCTACAACAAACTGCCCTCCCAGAACTCCGAAAGCGACAAAAACCGAATTCCAGAACATGACAAAAAATTCCGGAGAATCTAAGAGTACCTCTACAAAATGCCGAAAGGTCGGATACCTGGGAAGCAGCGGAAAGCTTACATATCCTTCTGCCCCGGAAACCACCGCCCCAAAGCCGTCTTCCAGTTCATCCGCCCCCATAAGCGAACCCACACTCAAAAAAACAACCGGATAGAGCGCCAAAAGCGCCAGCGCGATGAGAAGCACCCATACCGCTTTTTTTCCCAAATGTAATTTCATGGCCTTTCCCTCCAAACTTCATAGACTCTTGCCCCTGTCTGCGCGGCATAGCTTCACTGCCAATATGCAGATACCTAATCACATTTTCCACACCCTCTGCAAAAGTAAGATCACCAGCAGCAGCACCCCGCCTTCCATCACCGCCGCTGCCGATAATTTATCAAAGGAAAAGGACTGAAACCAGTTATTGAACAAATGCTGCAGCATATAGATACTTTCGTGGGGATAGTCCCCGGCAACCAGATAGACTTCCCGGAACACCTTGAACGAATTCAGGAAGGACAATACCGTGACAACATACAGGGAAGATTTCAGATTCGGCAGAGTGATCTTTAAAAAGCACTGCCATTCCCCTGCCCCGTCTACCCTGGCGGCTTCATAGATGCTCTCCGAAATCCCGGAAAGCCCCGCCATCCATAGCACAATGTCATACCCCAGATTTTTCCAGATGTAGCTGGCCACCAGGATCCAGAATGCATATCCTGTGTTCATCCAGTCGCATCCCTCCATTCCGAACCGTACCAGCCAGCGATTGGCCAGTCCCTGGGAATGGAACAAGAGCCGCCACAGCAATGTCACTGACACCGCCGGCAATGCCATCGGCATCAGGAAAGCACTCTTTAAAATCCCTCCGAATTTGCTGCGGTATAATATGACCGCGCAGAACAGGGCCGCCAGGACCAGCAAAGGAATACAGACCAGCGTAAATTTCAGCGTATTCTTTACTGCCAGCAAAAAGGCGGCATTTCCAAGCACATTTCTGTAATTTTCCAGGCCTGCAAATTGTTCCTCCACCGCCCCTGTAAAGGAGCGGCGGAATACATCCATATAGGGCAGAAGATACAACACAATGACTCCCAAAAAGCTCGGCAGGATCCACAGCAATCCTCTCCAATCCGTTCCGCCCCTGATTTTTTGATTCCGCTCCTCTCTCATATCCGCACCTGTTTCCTCGATTCTGATCCGCTTCCCTGTTCAGCGACGCTTCCTCCGCTCCTGATCCGTTTCCCTGTTCAACTCCGCTTCCTCTGATCCCAATCTGCTTCCCTGTTCAACTCCGCTTCCTCTGATCCCAATCTGCTTCCCTGTTCAACTCCGCTTCCTCTGATCTCAATCCGCTTTCCTATCCGCCCCATCCCTCTTATTCCGCCAGATAAAGGTTCAATTTGCGTATGACAATCGATGCGGCTTCCTCCGGTGTGATCTCTCCTTTGAGCATCTTTTCTCCCTGTTCCAGTACGGCTTCCCGGATCACGGCATCCTGCAGCGCCGGCGTTGTCAGCGATTCCGCCAGTCCCATGAGCTTTTGTATCTCTTCCTCTGTCCTCGGAGTCAGTTCAAGGGTGAACCCCTCCTCCATCTCCACCTGAGATATATTTCCCTCGTACTCATGTCCGTCAATGGCGCTTCGAAACGCCTCCTTTTGCACCGGCAGGCCGCTGCCCTGCAGGATTCTCTGCATTTCCCCGGTAAACAGGTATTTTATGAACTCTTCCGCGGCTTCCGGCTGACTGCTTTTGCTGCTGATCCCTACGGTCACGGACGGTACAAACACATGCTCCGCCTGGCCCGGCATGCAGCCGAAATCGCCTCCCTCAAGCTGGTCTGTCACTGCCAGGAGAAGCTGATAATCCGGATCGACACCAAACAATCCTGCGCTGATGTTCCAGGTTCCCGCAAGCAGCTTGAACTCCCCCGGTATGAATCCGGCGCCGGGCAGCGCGGAAGTCCCATTTTCTTCTGCCTCGGCCGGCGCTTCTCCATATGCTTGCTTAAGCCCTTCAAAAAATTCCCGAACCCTGGATTCTTCCAATGTCCGGTCCTCTCTCTTCCATGCCGCGCTGCTGCCGTACCAGAACCGGGAGATCACCTCTTCCGGCTTCATGTGATCCAGCGCGCCCGTCCGTTTTGTGAACTCAGAAAAGTCTTCGCCGGGTACATAATACGCGCTGCCTCCCTGAGCCATGGGGATCAGAAATCTTGTCGGAACCGCATACAGTTCCCCCTCCTGGTTCCTGTACGCATTCCGCACACCTTCAAAATACGCCTCCCCGTTTTCCTCAATTACAGAAGACAGATCTCTCAAAACCCCTTTCTCCGCATAGGTTTCCACCGGCATTTCATCCAGCACCAGGACGTCAGGACCTTTTCCCGCCATAATTTCCGTGGTCAGCGTCTTCAACGCATCTGAGACGGTCATACCGTTTTCCCCTGACAGGGCGGTCTCAAAATGAACATAGATATCCGCATGCTCTTTTTGGAAACGGGTGACTGCCTGCCAGATGGAATTGTCCTCATACAGGGAATATACCTTCAATTCTTTGTCCGGCTTTGAGGGCGTATCTGCCGAATATGTAAACTTTAATAATCCCGCTCTTAATGCTGCATTTTCATCGGTGTATGTCTCTGCCGTCAACAGGCTGCGCTCATCCAGCATAAGCAGAGAATTTACATCCACGGAAAAACTGCCCAGAGAATTGAACCCGCCGTCTATGAGCTGCTCCACAACGCCCCCTCCGAATCGGTAATGGTACATCCCCTTCTCTGAGAGATAGTAAATGCTTTCTCCTCCGTCCAGCGTATCCACCTCATACATCATACCGCTCTCCGCAATTCCGCTTCGCATCGCGTCACCGGGATTTTTTTGCTCCCCTGTCTCACTGTCATACAGAAGGACCTCCGAGTCCCCCTGAAAGATCAACATTTTTCCCGCTGCAAATGCAAGGCAGCGCGTTCCTGTGTTTCCGAACTCATAGGTCCGCACCACACTGCCGTCCACCGCATTCACCAGATAAAATATCCCCTGATCGTCCCCGATGAGGATCCGTTCATTTCCCACAAACAGAAGTTCCGCAGCCAGGTTCGAATAGAGCTCTTCCACCTGCGGAAGCTCAAATGAAATCTGTCGAAAGGAGCCGTCCGATTCCATCAGATAGAAAATCTCTTTGATACGGGTCTCCGTCCCTTCACCGGTATCCAGCTCTTCATCATATGCACATACGGCCCGGCCCCCCGAAGAAAGAGCCGTATAACGGATATTGTCCTGAAGCTCCTCCGGGAAATCCCATACCTTCTCCCAGGAAATGCCATCGTCCTTTGACTCCCACACACTTTCTTTCCCTTCACTGCATCCGGCCATCCGTATGGAGCCGTCTTCCAGCTTCTTCATATCATGGATCGAAGAAAATTCTGCCGGAAGGGGCAGATCTTCCTCCATATAACGCCCCATTGCCCGGCCGCCATCCTCCCCTTGCGTATTTCCCATACTCTCCGTACTGCCCGGATCTCCTGCTCCTGTCCTTCCCTTTTTTCCACATCCGGCAAAGCCTGCAAAAACCAACGCCGCCGAAAGTAACATGCATGTGATTCTGTAAAAACCCTTATACTTCATCCGCTTTCCCTCCAAATCTAAGGAACTGCCGCGAAATAATATGGATATCTTGAGACAGTTCCTAATTAAGATTATAAAAGCAGAATATCATATCTTTCTCTAACCAGCCTCTAAAATACCAGTTATTTTTTAGAGGTTTTTTAGAGATTCCTGTGGTATACTAAATTGGTGACAAATTATTATACCCAAAGGGCACACCGTAATACATGCCCTTCGGGCGGGTGGACTTCGTCCAACAAGGTATAGGTATTGCGCTGATGCGCAAGTAGGTCATCAATTTTCTACGAAAATTGGTGACAAATTATAAAAGGGAAAGAATACGAATGAGAATTTTGATTATAGAAGATGACAGATCACTCGCCGAGACACTGCGTTTCCAACTGGAAAGGGAACATTTTGAAACAGATCTGTGCCATGACGGGGCGGACGGCCTGCACTTTATCGAGCAGCAGGCACACGACCTGATCCTGCTGGACCGGATGCTCCCGGTTCTGGACGGGATCTCGGTCTTAAAGATCGCCAGGGAAAAGAACATCTCCACTCCCATTATTTTTATCACGGCTCTGGGCGCGCTGCACGACAAGGTCACCGGCCTGGAATGCGGAGCGGACGATTACCTGGTAAAGCCCTTCGATTTCGAGGAGCTGCTTGCCAGGATACACAGCGTCCTGAGACGCCCTGTCCGGTGGGAGGGCGGCAAACCGCTGGAATACGGGGACATTTCCTTTGATATCAGGCAGAAAATCCTCTACTGCGGCAGGCATTCCTGCTCCCTTTCGGCGAGGGAAGGCACTCTGCTGGAATTTTTTCTCCGAAATCCGGGGATGACCATCCCCCGTGCATCCCTCCTTTCCAAAGTATGGGGACCGGATGCCCCCGTGGAGGACGGCAATCTGGACAATTACATCTATCTCCTGCGCCGCCGGCTCAATGGAGTAAAAAGCACCCTGAGGCTCAAAACCGTGCGGGGCATCGGATACCGGTTGGAGGCCTGAAATCGCAGCTTTATCGGCCGGATTCCTTGCAGCAGGGTGCAAGGCACCGTGAGCAGTAACGACTGGAGGTGACTTATGTTTCGAAAACTCCATATTCAACTGACATTCTTCTGTACGCTCGTCAGCGGGCTGATCCTGATCCTGATGTCCCTGATCTGCGTCTTTTTTTCCGAAGCCAGGGCCAGGGAAAGCTGTTTTTCTGATTTTCAGTTGAAAACCGCGATGCTGATCCACCAGGCAGAGAGCCAGTCTGTCTTCTCTCTCGGGTGGTTCTCACAATTAAAAGCGGATACACAGTTCGAAATGAACATTCAGGATAACGGAGCGGAACTGCTGCTTCAGGACCTGTCCCCCTGCCGTCTGGATGCCAAAATTTTCGCAGCGGCAAGAGAGACTGCCAGAAAGGATTACGGACTGAGGGAAGAGAACGTCTCCCCGGACACAAAGCTCTCCTCCAATGCCGATTTTGAGCTGCATGCGGACAGTGAGGATTACTACGCCTGTATCGCCCTGATCCCGAAAAACAGCCATATCTTGAATATCGCGATCCTGTATCCTCTGACCGGTTTACATCATTCCTTAATCCCTAGCCGGCTTATATTTGCCGGAGCGGATATTCTTGGAGTCGCCTTGCTTGGTATCTTCTTCTGGTTTTACACACGGCGCATGCTCCGCCCCTTGAGCACAAACCGCCGGAAGCAGACCGAATTTATCGCGGCGGCATCCCACGAACTGCGTTCTCCCCTGACCGTTATTCTCTCCTGCCTGTCCTCCATGAAGGGAGCATCCGCAGATGAGTCCGAACATTTCGCCGAAATGATCCTGTCGGAAGGGAAACGGATGGGACGGCTGATAGACGATATGCTGACATTATCCCATTCCGACGGTTCACACTTCACCATAAGTAAAACAAACGTAGAACTGGATACTCTGATACTGTCGGCCTGTGAAAAATTTGAGCCCCTGGCTCTGAGAAAAAATATTTCCCTTGATTTTTCACTGCCGGATTCCCTGTCCGCTCCTTACGCCTGTGACAGGGAGCGGATCGAACAGGTTCTGTGGATCCTGCTCGATAACGCCTTGAGCTATACTCCGGAAAACGGCCGGGTCTGCCTTACTCTGACAGAAACCCCCGACCGGCTTTGCATCCGCGTCGAGGATAACGGCCCCGGGATTCCTGATTCTGAAAAGGAAGCCGTATTTGACCGCTTTTACCGCTGCGATCAGTCCCACAAGGACAAGGAACACTTCGGACTGGGACTGAGCATCGCCCGGGAAATCGTCCATATGCACAGAGGAAAAATCTGGGCCGAAGATACGCCGGGGGGCGGCGCATCCTTTGTGGTTCTGTTTAAAAAAACGATCGGTATCTGCTCAGTACCCTCGCAGAGGCGGCCGCAATCCCATGAAAATGATACTCACGGCCGATGAAATCTGCCGTGAGTATCGCGCCAGCCGCAGCCGCAAGGCGGCATAATTCCTCATACGGCTGTGCGCACAGTATCACTTCGTAAAGACTTTCCAACCAATGGTTGAGTCTCCCCGGTCCAACCACTGGTTCGTGTAAAAACAGTCCAGTCAGGTGTATCATTCAAGGAGAAAGGAGAACATATGATGAATCAAACAGAAATTGGAAGATTTATTGCAAAATGCCGGAAAGAGAAAAAAATGACGCAAGCTCAGTTGGCAGAAAAACTGAACATTACAGACAGAGCCGTATCCAAATGGGAAACAGGAAAAAGCATGCCCGATTCGTCTATCATGTTAGAGCTTTGCGAAATACTGGGGATCACGGTCAACGAGTTGTTAAGCGCGGGAGAAATTGACATGGAAAGCATGGAAAGTTATGAGAAAAAAGCAGAGGAAAATTTAATTGCCCTGAAAAGAAAAGAGGAAAACAGCATGACAAAGAATTTTATGATTTCCATTCTGTTTTCGGTGACACTTTTGACTGGAATTATGGTATGCCTTATTTGCAATATTGCAATATCCGGCAATTTAACATGGTCACTGATCCCTGTCAGCTCCATTGTTTTTGCATGGGTCATAACCTTTCCGGGTATCATACTGGGAAAGAAGGGAGGCATCGTAAGCCTGATATCATTCAGTGTTTTTGTTATTCCCTATTTATTTTTGCTGAGCCGCCTGATAAAAGTGAAAGAAATATTTTCAATCGGCGCGGCTATGGCGGTGGTTTCCATCGTTTTCCTGTGGATGATCGCCGCGGTTTTTAACCGCATTGGGAGAACCGGAAAATGGCTTGCTTTCGGAATTGTTTTTTTATCAGCCATTCCATTTATGTTTATCATCAATGGAATCCTGTCAAAAATGACAGCAGAGCCTGTTCTTGATCTGTGGGATATGCTGGCTGTCTTTATATTGCTCATATTGGCGTTTGTTTCCTTCATTTTCCACTATGCGGAGAAAAAGGGATTGAGAAAGTGATGTTTGCGGTCTGTTCGCGTCAATTTGTGAATCTTTCAGAAAAATATTCATGTGTTTTAATGTTGTTTTCTTGAAAAATTCCATTGCTTTTTACACAAATATCTGCTATGCTATGATCAACTTCTTTGATGAGGACGGATCTATGTATAGAAAAATTATGAGCTTCCTGGAAGCATGGAAAGAAAACGAACACCGCAAGCCCCTCATTTTGCAGGGAGCAAGGCAGGTGGGAAAGACCTGGTCTATTCTGGAATTTGGCCACACCCATTATGAAAATGTGGCATATTTCAACTTTGAAACCAGCCCCAGGCTGAATGAAACCTTTGCGGAAAACATCAGTCCCGATTATCTGATCCCCATTTTGTCCCACATTGCAGGGCAGACAATTGTCAGGGAACGGACGCTGGTTGTCTTTGACGAAGTGCAGCTTTGTGAACGTGCGCTGACTTCGCTGAAATATTTTTGCGAGGATGCTCCTGGCTATCACATCATTGCCGCAGGCAGCCTTCTTGGCGTGGCGGTAAACAGGGCAGAATTCGCCTTCCCTGTCGGCAAGGTGGATATGAAAACCCTGTACCCAATGGATATGGAGGAATTTATGCTTGCAATGGACGAAGACACCCTTGTGGGGCAGATTAAAGAGTGCTTCGCCTCCGACACGCCGCTTCCCTTTGCTCTCCACGATGCGGCAATGCGTCTTTACCGGCAGTATCTTTTTGTCGGCGGTATGCCGGAATGTGTAAAGCTGTTTACCGAAACAAAAAATGATATCCTTGTCCGTCACACACAGGATACCATTCTTACAGGCTATCTGAATGATATGAGCAAATACAACAGCCTGAATGAAGTCAAAAAAACAAGACTGGTCTACGACAACATTACCGTACAGCTCTCTAAGAAAAACACCCGCTTTCAGTATAAGCTGGTCAAAAAAGGCGGACGGGCTTCGGAGTTTGAAAATGCGATCGAATGGCTCTGCCTGTCCGGTATCGTGTCGCGGGTCTACAAGGTAGAACAGATCAAAAAGCCCCTTGAAAATTACCGTGATATTGATGCGTTTAAGATTTATGTGTCGGATCTGGGGCTGCTTTGTGCCAAAAAGGATCTGGCGGCAAATGATATCCTCTATATGGTGGAGGAACTGAACGATTTTAAGGGCGGCATGGCGGAAAACTATGTCCATGTGCAGCTTGCCATGAACGGATATAAGACTTACTATTGGGAGTCTAAGCGTGGAGCTGAGATTGATTTTGTCATTCAGCGTGGCGGCAGACTGATCCCTGTTGAGGTCAAATCCGCCGATAACACCAAAGCCAAGAGCTTAAAGGTCTATATGGAAACCTACAGGCCCGATTATGCCATCAGGCTCTCCGCGAAGAACTTCGGCTATGAGGACGGAAAAAAGATTGTTCCTCTTTACGCCGCATTTTGTATCTGAGGAACTGCAAAGATAATGATTCTCCACACCCATACACCCATTCATCGTCAAAAAGGTGATCATCTCTGACCACCTTTTCTGATTGGCATTACAAACCTGCCTGTTCAATCTTTCCGGGCTTTTTCAGTACCACTTCCACTCCCTTCCGGGTATCTTCCATTACAAAAACATCGTCATATAAATGGGAAGATGGATCACATCTTCTTTTATCATAATATCCTTTGTATACAGAATATATGGCTGCCCAATCCGGCCTTTGAATTTTGTCCGGAATTTATCGAGAGAAGAATGCGCTCTGTAGACTCCTGATTTTACTTCTATGGGACAGATTTTTCTTTTTTTCCGGATCAGGAAATCAATCTCCATATGATTGGCGCGTACATTCTTATCCGATCTGGAATAAAAATACAATTTATGGCCATGTGCCCGCAGCTCCTGAGCCGCCACATTTTCCATCAGCATCCCTTCATTGACATGCAGACGGTCCAGCAGGATATCCCGGTACAGCTCATTGTCGATAAATTTATCGTCCCGGAAGCAATGGGTCACCAGCAGGCCGGTATCTCCCATATAGCACTTCCGGGTGGAATGCTCCTCGCTCATCGACAGTCCAACCGCAGGCTCCGTCGCGTTATAACAGTTATTGACTATCATCGCCTCCGCCAGCCACATAAAAGCGTCCTCATAATCCCGAAAACGAGCCCCTTTTTCAATGTCTGACAGCTTGTACTTTTTCTCAGTCTTACAAAGCTGAGATGGTATTTCATCAAAAATTGCCATTACCTTTGACTCATATCCCCTGGCAAACTTTGTCACGTCCTCCCTGTACAGGGTCAATATCCGCTTTTTGATCCGATCTGCGTCCTCAAAATTTTTCTGCCTTAAGTATGCTTCCACAGCCTGCGGCATCCCGCCGGTCAGGATATACTGTCGAAAATCATTCATAACTCTCTTATGGAGCGCCTGCCCTAACGGCCTGCATGCCTCATAACACTCTCTCAAAAACGGGATTGTTGTCTCATCTCCCGACGCCCACAGAAATTCCTCAAAATCCATCGGGAACATCTCAATATGCTCTTCTTCGGAAGGAATCACGATATTTTCCACATTCATCCGCAGAGAGATCAAAGATCCCGTTTCCATATAATCGTACCGGCCGTCCGCGACGAGATATTTGATCAGTTCCCTTGCCTGCGGAAGCCTCTGTACCTCATCAAAGATGACCAAAGATTCCCTTCTATAAAGTTTTTTCCGGTAGTAAGCTGACAGCTTGCTGAAAAAAAGGTCAAAATCATTCAGGTCATTTTCAAAAATATCACGGACCTCGCGCTGCAGATGGGCAAAATCAATGAGCAGATAGCTTTTGTATTCATTTTTCCCAAACTGCTCCGCAATATAGCTTTTTCCTACACGTCTGGCGCCGTCCAGTAAAATCGCGCAACTTCCCTGATCCTTTTCCTTCCATTCTAATAGTTGTGTGTAAATCTTGCGCTTCATAAGATCACCCTCTTGCTTTTCTGGCTCTGTTTCTTATCATTATATACCAAAAGGGCATTCTTATTCAACTCATTTTCACACAAAAAGGCACTTTTGTCTGAATCATTTTCGCACAAAAGGGCACTTTTGTCTGAATCAAGGCTCGTCACAGCCATAATGGATACAGGTATCCCTGTCGAACAGGATGACCATATTCGGCTCCGTGCGGATACGCTGGCCGCCAATATAAAACCACGCGTAAGTCTTCACAATCAAAAACAGATATTCCGCAAGCCCGTGTTCATGTTCAATATCACAGGGCCTGCGGTGATGAGAGTCATGCCCGCAGCTCGTTACTCGAATCATATCATTCCTCCTGCAAATCCAGTTTCTACTTTCCAAAACACAATGTGCCGTTGCGCCGGCAGGGACATTAGGAGTTGTTTTTATGCATGTACTGATAAAGGTAATTGCCATCACAGAATTAGATTGAGAATCATAAGGATTCCTGCCACGATGCCGATGACAAGAGCATGCTTCTTCCATGTCAGGCGCAGATAGCCGGCAAATTCGCGCATCAGAGCGTTGAATGTAAAATACCACTTTGTTTTTGCACCGAAGCCCACGCACCTGATCCCCTGCTGCTTCGCGAGGATCAGCGCCCGTAATACATGATAAGCCGTTGTAACAATGATGATCTTCGGCTTTTCTTTTTCCATCAGTTCTTTCGAAAACCGCAGATTTTCTTCGGTCGATACGGATTGCTTTTCCATAAGGATTCGATCCGCATCCACGCCATGGTCAAGCGCATAGGCGGCCATGGCCTCGCTTTCCGGAATATCCTCCCCCGGCCCCTGTCCTCCTGACATGAGCAGTACCGCATTCGGATTACATTCGAGCAGTTCGATTCCCCGATCGATCCGGGCCGCAAGCAGAGGGGTAACTTTCGTCCCCAGGATTCCGGCTCCCAGCACAACAATGTAATCCGCATTTCGGCTCTTTTTCAGATGGACCAGATTGAGGATCGCAGACAGGGAATACATTGCCAGCAAAGCCAGTACATAGAATGCGGAGAGGCTGATGACCGCATAAAGCGTTGTGCTCCATGTATTTTTCTTTAGATTTCCGATCACAGGCCACACCGCGAGATAGCCATATAACAAAATCGAAAATAGCATGGACAGCATATTGGACAGCTTCAGCCCCTCATGACGGATCATCCTGATTCCTTCAATAAAAAACACTATGATCAAGGCTGCCGGAAACGCGAGTACACCGATCACTGCCAGTATACACAGGAACATCAGCATTCCGATCACCGCCTTATGTTCCATGAGCCAGTCTGAATAATGAGATAAGACCAAAAGCAGAGAAAATGCCAGGCATATCATCATCCAGAAGAAGGAAGCACCGCTCCATAAAGTCCTGGGATCACGCACCATGATTCCCAAAAATATAAAAAATGGAATCAAAAAAAATATGATTGAAATCAGCCACATATCCGTATCGCTCCTTTATATGTGTGGTCATAAACATACAGCTCGCAAAAATCGTGCGTTTCGTTCTTATATTTATTGTAGTATAACCGATTCTTTCGTCCTTGTCATTTCTTTTTTTAGGCGCTTAAGAATGAAATCTTGCGCAAAATGGCAAAATTTTGGTTCCGGTTATCAGGGTTAGGTGCTTAAAAACGAAATCTTGCGCATTCTGGCAAAATTTTGGTTCCGGCTTGTCTGGGTTAGGATAGGATAAAAGGGAAGAAACGGGAAATCAAAATATACGGTACGGATAGGATCCGGAAATGCCTGCTTGCCATAGGCCGAGCGTGCCATTTCTGCCGAAAAACTGGAAGAGGCACGGATAATCATATAAGGGGCCGCAACGGCCCCTTTTCTTAATACCTTTTTTATGCCTGTATCTCTTATCTCATTCCTTTTAAGAACAGTTCCTCAATGTCGCAATACGCATTCTGATATTTTCAGCAAATTCCTCATCCGAATATTTCGGATCTCTGGTGTTCTTCCAGATATCGCAGGGCACCTCACCGCATTCCCCGCAATGTTTCATTCCCTTGCCGTTCACGGTGCAGTCGTAAATAGGGCAGCACTTCCCTTCCGGCGCATGAAAAACCTTTCCGCCGCAGTCGTTACAGCCCGTACACATTTTTCCATAGCAATAGCATGCGCCGCAGTCTGTTCCGCACACACTGATTATCGAATTCCCGGATGATGATGCATTACAATGTTCCATAGCATATTCCTCTCTTTCATTGGGTTGTTACCATTGCCGCTAGTACAGCATTGCGTAATTAGCAGTGAATTATGCAATGCTGTACTAGGCATCCGACCAGCAAAAAACCGTAAGGAGTTGTAGAAAAATAACTTGTGCAATCGGAGAAATAGGCAAGTCAAAATGCATAGGTTATTTCTATACGCTTTCTAAAGCAATGGTTTCCGGCATCATACTATGATCCGCTGTAAAAGTCTTGTATATTTCCGACATTTTTATAGGCCAGCACTTTTGCCTTATGGATATTCATTGTATGGTATCGTTTGAATTCGCGCATCAGATGAGACTGATCCGCATAACCGTACCTGTAGACCGCATCCTGAATACAGAATCTGGGATTTCTTAAAATTTCATTCCATAGATACTGATAACGCACCAGATTGCAGAGCTTTTTAGGCGTAATTCCAATGTATTCATGGAAAAGCCTTTCCAACTGCCTGCTGCTGATAAAGCACTGCTTCCCCAATTCCGAAGAACTGATGGTCCCTTTCTGTAAAATAATCTGTTCCGCCGCATAATCCACCGCCGGCTTCTGCCTGCACCCGGATAATTGTCCGGAAAAAAATTCTTCTGCAAGGGCGATGCGTCCTTCCAGAAAATTCGCTTCCAATAGCTGCGGCCGCAGAATCTTGTCCAGCCGCCGGAATCTGGATGGAACGTCAACATACCCGTTCAATGTGCCTTTCAATGAATCCTCCGCGAATATATATGCACCCCAGGCATAAAATCGGATCGCAAATAAAGAAACCAGATGCCCGGGCTTTGTTTCTTCACAGTCCCGGAAGCTTACATCGCTGATTCCACAAAAACCGCCGGTGACCGTATTTTCCGTATGATCGATGTAGTACAGGATATCCGCACAGGTATCCGGGATTACAAGGGAAATGTCGGCTTCATTCCCTTGTATATAAGGCTTCTCACTCCCCCAGAAACAACGGATGTATTTTGCCAGTTCCTGATTGCGGGGCAGGACTTCTTTGTATTTTTTATTGTTTCGGAACGGAACTGCCGTCAATGGCATATAAAAAGTTCGGTGCATTTTAGGGTCACTCCTTTGTAACTACTCAACACCGTTCTTCTGAAATAAGATCACAAAGGTATGAATAATACAAATTTATATTTTCATTGGAACAAGCTGTTTCTAACTCCTCAAGTTTTCCATGATATCCTTTCTCCTCTAATTTCTTGAGAAATTTGCCATAATCGCGAAAATACGGAATATCAAAATCTCTGGACACAACATATTTCATATATGTATATAATATATCATCAAGAATAGACTTTCGCTCTTCCGAACTGTCATATTTTATCTGAGATTTCACATTTTCTAAACGCTCTTGCAAAATTCCCAGGATCATTTTTTTAGATACATGATATCCATTCGCTAAATGATATTTTTGAATCCGCTTCCACCCTGATCGTCTAATGGATGCCACTTCTTTTGTTAATTTTCTTTCATATAATCTCCAAGAAACAATCACCGTATTCGCCGGAAATGTTTTATAAGAATCTGACAAAATTGCTTCTTCTGACGATATTTGAGATTCAAATGCCTGTTTCATAACATCCAAAGTTACAGAAGGAGATGTTGCTAATCTTGGACATACAAAAAGAGGTTTCTCAAATTCATCAAAGTTGACTGCCAATGTGCCATTTCCGGTAATAAAAAATGCTGTTGGTGCTCCGAATCCCAAATATTCAATGCTTTCTTCTTTCAGCAACAACATATATTTCCAAGTAGACTCGCATTGCTCAGCAATATCAATTTTCTCATCATATTCCCACATCTGTTTTAACAGCATCTGCAAAGAGCATAGGAAAAAATGAAGCAAATACATATTCCAGTCTTCAGAATTCAACATTGCAGTAGTAACAGAGACGATATATTCTTCTATATCAGGCAAATATATATTTTTACTGAAACTCAACTTATTGAGAAATTTTTCAATAAGCAAATAATATTCCTCTTGATTGAGCTTTTCCGGCAATTCCGTGTCCGAAAAAAAAGTCGTTTCTGCAAAATTACGGTTATACAGATAAAGGTAGTTTTCCTCTGTTCCATTTTCCAGCCTTGAAGCTAAATGATGTGCTTCTTCTTTATATTCTTTCGTCTCAATCCTTCCATCATCCTTATGAAAATAATTTTTATATGATTTCATATCGATTTCATCTAACATACGCTCTTCACAAAATGCAGCCACTTTATCTCGTTTTCCTGTACAATAGTAATCTGATACTAAATTTCTAAATTCCGATGCTGCCAAAAAAATCTTATCAAAATACTCACAAAATAAATCTAAGCATAACTTGGCGGCTTTCATATCATGAATATTTTTTCTATGTGAAAATCCATTGATACCATACCAAAATTCTTGATCTAATTTTTTGGCGCCATTTAGCATTGCAGACTCTATCGTTTTTTCACGGGCACTAATAAGTACTTCTCCACTCTGTTGCCTATTCAAACTTAAAATATCGCTAAACTTTTTATTTTTCTCAAATCCACCATAGCAAAGCTGATCATATGTCCGTCTTTGCTCCGTAGTCAGGAACAACAAATATTCAGCCCAGGAAGCAATAAATAAACTGCTTTCATATGCCTGTACATTTTCCATTTTACTCAATGTCACCATAATTCTATTTAAAAGGCAAACCAAATAATATTTGTTGATTTCCAGTTTTACAAGTTCAATATAAATAAACAATCTCAATTCCAATGGCAAGAAGCTTATTTCTCTTGACATACTTATTTCAAAGCTGCCCCTGTAGTAGTTTACAATTGTTTTTCTTGCCTTCTCTTTCAGCTTTCCATTTTTTGATAATATCATGGAATACAACTTTTCACACTGCTCGACAAATGCTTCTAAAGCTTCAATAAACTTATACTCATTTTCCAATATATGATTGGGTGGTAGATAGTCAAGAATATAGGTGATTCTACCTTTTGTGGGATCATTTTCATTTTCCAGCCACTCGGTGCATGTTAAATCCATCCCCATAAGTCCCTTATAATATTCTTCATAGGATAACACGGTTTTATTATCTTTATTATAGAGTCTCCTACGTTCCTGTTCCTTCTTTAACCTCTTCTTTTTATCTTTTTTTGGCATTACAACCACCTTTCTTTTGTCAGGCCTTATATTAGAACACTCATAGCTAATCCCTGCGATACCCTAATAGCTGTTCAATAAAATCGTTCATTGCCAATTCGGGATTTTGCGCTTTTACTAAAAAGATCTTACTTTTTCCATACATTGCAACAAGCGCCTTATAGACATCATGTTTTGCCTGTGACGTAACAAAAATGATATAATCACATTGTTTCCTGCATTTTGGTATATCTAACGCAGATTCCTGGCTAATGCCTTCAAGATCATATTTAAATTGAATTTCCTGCAGACTGTCATATTTCCATTTTTCATTCGTAAAAAAAATCAAACGCCTTTGTTTTAAAACATCCTTTACTCTTTGATCATCTTCTTCCTGTATGCTTTGCCGTATTGCTTTCAGTGCTTCTTCTTCCATTTTAGCAATACTTTCAGCATCAATCTGCGGTTTATCAATAAAATGGCGGTTTTCGTATATTTTATTTCTTATAGCATCAATCAGATGCAAATCCCTTAATTCAACTTGCGTTAAATTAACACTCACTTCTTTCGAAAGTTTTGCATATGTTTCAGGCAGTCCGTTAATCATACAATAAGCCCATGTTTTAAGACGCTGCGCCGCATATAATCTTTCTTCATTACCAGTAAATTCTAAAAATTCATCTTTCCAGCTTTCATACCACTCAATCAGAGCCATAAATAAATATTCTGCTTTTATCGGATCATTTTCTACATAATAACATATTCTTGTATAGTAATCATCCTCCCTGTCGAGAAAACTTTTCTCTGTAATTTTGTCAAGATGGCAGCTTCCTATTCCATCAACAATAATTTGTCTCGTAGCTTCAAGCAATTTCTTTCTATCATTATCTGATCTGTACAATAAAAATCGTATGATACTATAATTGTATTCCATAGCACTTTCCTTTCTCCAACACTTTCATCTTCCGTACTTCCATATAAACGGCTTCGCTCCTTACCCTTTCATTGTATTTCAAACCTGGCTTTTAGACAATCCCTTTTTTCAAAAATCTCTGCTTTTTTCATCTATTGCGCGCAAATTTTTCTGTTTTTTACAAATCCAGCTTTTTACATAGATCTGCTTGCTTCCATGGCGGCAGAATGATATACTTTTTAGCAGACAAAAAATGAAGATTAAGAAACGGAGGATATCATACCTGTGGATAATAAGGAATACACAACAAAAGAATTGATGAAACGATTTTATCCCTACTATAAGAATCACACGGGCGTACTTGCCACGGATCTGTTCTGCGCCTCTCTCACGACCCTCTGTGAGCTGGTTCTACCCATGATCATCCGGTTCATCACCAACACCGGCATGCAGGATCTGGCGGCTCTCACCGTAGAGATGGTGGGGAGAATGGCTCTGCTGTATCTGATTCTGCGGATCATTGACTGCATGGCAAATTATTATATGGCAAATATGGGGCATGTCATGGGAGCCGCCATTGAGACGGATATGAGAAGGGATGCCTATTCCCATCTCCAGAAGCTGTCCAATACCTATTACAACAATACCAAGGTAGGACAGATCATGGGGCGGATCACAAATGACCTGTTTGATGTGACGGAATTTTCCCACCACTGTCCGGAGGAGTTTTTTATCGCGGCAGTGAAAGCGGTCATCTCCTTTCTCATATTGGCTTCCGTCAATCTGCCGCTGACTCTCACGATCTTTATCATCGTCCCGGTCATGGCCTATGTGTGCATCAAATTGAACCGGAGAAGCCGGAGGGCTTTCGCAAAGCAGCGTGTCCAGATCGGTGAGCTGAACGCTTCCATCGAAGACAGCCTGCTGGGTCAGAAGGTGGTCAAAGCATTTACCAATGAACCCATGGAGATCGACAAATTTGAAAAAGGCAATCTGAGGTTCTACGATATCAAAAAAGAGACTTACAAATACATGGCGGCATTTCAGACCTCCACCCGTGCCTTTGACGGACTGATGAACCTGACCGTGATCCTGATGGGAGGCATTTTCCTTGTAAAAGGGTACATTACCGCCGGAGATCTGGTGGCCTATGTCATGTATGTGACGACGCTGATCGCCACCATACGCAGGATCATCGAGTTCGCCGAGCAGTTCCAGAGAGGGCTGACAGGTATTGAGCGGTTTCTCCAGATTATGGATGCGGATGTGGAGATATTTGACGAGCCGGGGGCGAAGGAAATGGGAGTGCCGAAAGGGGATATTTCCTTCGAGGATGTTTCCTTTGAATATCCGGATGACCACAATACCGTATTCCGGCATCTGAACCTGACCGTACGTGCGGGAGAAAAGCTGGCCATCGTCGGTCCTTCCGGCGGTGGAAAGACAACGCTGTGCAATCTGATTCCCAGATTTTATGATATCAGCGGCGGCGTGATCCGGATCGACGGGGAAGATATCAAAGACTTTACCCTGAAAAGCCTCCGCAAAAATATCGGCATCGTCCAGCAGGATGTCTATCTGTTTTCCGGCACCGTGATCGAAAATATATTATACGGAAACCCTGAAGCCACAAGGGAGGATGCCGTGGAGGCAGCAAAAAAGGCGGGCGCGGATGAATTTATCCAGGAATTGAAGGACGGATATGATACGTATGTGGGCGAGCGCGGCGTCAAATTGTCCGGCGGACAGAAGCAGCGGATCAGTATTGCCCGGGTCTTTCTGAAGAACCCTCCGATCATGATCCTGGATGAGGCGACCTCGGCGCTGGACAATGAAAGCGAATTCGCGGTGGCACAGTCTCTGAACAGCCTGTCTGAAGGGAGGACTACGATCACGATCGCGCACAGGCTTTCCAGCATTAAGAATTCCGACCGGATCCTGGTGCTGACCGACCAGGGGATCACGGAAGAAGGGAATCATGAAAGCCTGATGGCTCAAAGGGGCACCTATTATCAATTCTATACTATGGCCGAACGGCTGAAGTAGAGCTCTTAATAGAGATCGCACAGCGCTCTCCCCGGAGAATTTTTGTTCTATGGGAAAATTCGGAGTCGTTTCCTATAGAACCAAAAAAGCAGCCTTGTTTGGGGCTGCTTTTTTGGTATTTAACTGACATCTGAACTTTGATTCTCTGCCTTAGGAGTTGTAGGAAAATAACTGACACATCTTGACTTGTCTATTTCTCCGGCTGCACAGGTCAAAAAGCCTCGAC
>VSNK01000083.1 GCA_009774255.1 Faecalicatena sp. | reverse complement strand
ACATTATTATAGTATAATGGTTCTCAAAAGGATATACAAGGAGTTTCTTATGAAAATTGTCGGTTTGATCACAGAATATAACCCATTTCACAATGGACATCAATACCATATACGGACGGCAAAAGAGGTCACCGGAGCAGATTTTGCGGTAGTTGTCATGAGCGGCGATTACGTGCAGAGGGGCACTTCCGCCATCATGCCAAAGCGCCTCCGCGCGGAGATGGCGCTGAAATGCGGCGCGGCAGCCGTGTTTGAACTGCCCGTCTGCTACGCCACCGGCAGCGCGGAATTATTCGCACACGGGGCGGTCTCTTTTCTGGAACAGCTTGGAGTCGTGGATTCTCTCTGTTTTGGAAGCGAGTGCAGCGATCTGGAAGGTCTGGAAAGGATTGCTGAGATCCTGACGGACGAGCCAGGAGAATACCAGGAGCATTTAAAAAGCTGCCTGAAACAGGGAATGTCTTTTCCGTCCGCGCGGGAGGAAGCGCTTGCCGCGTACATGAAGACAGAGGACTATACGTTTTTGCTTCACGATCCGAACAACATTCTCGGCATCGAATATCTGAAGGCTCTGAAAAAATTAAACAGCAAGATTCGCCCTTATACCATCCGGCGTATGGGTTCTCATTATCATGACCAGGATCTGAAATCTTCCTTCGGCTCCGCCTCTGCCATCCGCTCCCTGCTGGCTTATTCCGGCTCCGCTTTAAGCAGCGTGTCTTCCGGGAGAACCTTTGAAAATACTTCCTTTGTAAATATACTGGGAGAATTAGAAGAACAGGTGCCCCACAGTTGTCTGGAACTTTTGAAGGACTATCACAGAGTCAAATATCCGGTGTACCAGAATGATTTTTCTCTGATCTTAAAGTACAAGCTGCTGAACAAGCGCCCCGACACGCTTCCCCGATACATGGATGTGTCCAAAGAGCTGGGGAACCGTATCTGCGGCCAACTGAACAATTATTTTAATTATAAGCAATTCTGCGAGCTTTTGAAGACAAGAGAGGTGACCCAGACCCGGATCAACCGCGCCCTGCTCCATATCATGCTTGGCATCAAGAAGAACGCGGTCAATGAATATCTGGAAAAAGGTCCGCATTTTTACGCGCGCCTTCTCGGTTTCCGCCGGGATTGTACGAAAGTCATTTCCACCATTGCCAAAAAAAGTTCTCTCCCGCTGCTGACCAGACCTTATGAGGATGATAATCTGAAACCCGCCGGAAAGAAAATGCTGACCCACGATATCCTCGCCTCCAATTTATACACATCCGTTGTCACAGATAAATATAAAACCTCTTTTGAAAATGAATACAATCAGGGAATTTTGAAAATTTGATATGGTAAGGACAACTATGTCAGTCCCTTCCTCCGTTTCAGCATTTCCTCAATCACATATGCCACTCCATACTCTTCATTGGATTTTGTCAGGTACTTCGCGGCTTTGATGATCTCCGGCTCAGAATTGCCCATGGCCACCGTCGCGCCGAAATCCATGGACAGCATGGAGTAGTCGTTCATACTGTCACCGAATGCCATCACCTCATCCATGGTGTATCCCAGAGATTCGATATAGCTTTTGAGCACCGGACCTTTCTGGGCGCGGGCATCGGTGATCTCCAGATTGTTCACAAATGAGGACGCCACGGCAAGTCTTTCATCCTTTTGCAGCCGCCTGTCAATCGCCTTAAGCGGCTCCGTGTCACAGCAGAAAACGAAAATCTTATATACGTGGATCTCTTTCTCCTTTAACGTCTGAAAGTCAGGAATCATACGGGTACTTTCCTTCATATTCCGGTACATCTCCGTTTCCAGGATTTCTTCCATTGTGAGGTCGGAAAAAAATACCTGGAGGTTCTTCCGCAGGTCCTCTTCCAGTGTTTCCAGGGTTCCGACGCTATAGTCGCACTCCCCGGTCATAAAAATCGTAGATACCGGATATTGTTTCAGTACGTCAAAGACTTCTTCGCACATCCCGATGTCCATCCGGACTCTGCTTATGATGTTCTGCTGCGGGTCGCGCACCTCCGCGCCGCTCCCTACGATATAATCACAGACCAGCCCTGTTCCGTCCAATTCCTGCCGTACCCCGTTCAGGTCACGGCCCGTCGCCACCATGAAGCGGATGCCTGCGTCACATGCACGTCGCAGAGCCTGTATGGTCCGGGGCGCCAGCTTGTGGTCATCTCCAAGCAGCGTGCCGTCCATGTCGCTTGCTATTACTTTTATCATATCGGTTCTCTCCTTCGTTTTCTTTGGCAGCTTCTATACTCACGGCCGATGAAATCTGACGCTCAGTATAATTACTCAATTGTACTTCCGCTGCACATGAAGTACATTCATCAACGCTTCCTGCAGCACTTTTGAAACATTGATCCCTGCATGTTCTGCTTCATAATTCAACCAGCTTGGAATAGTGACATTTTTTCTAACTGTTTTAGTGTCAATTTTCCTTCTGTACTCTCCCGAATCAATATCAACTAAGGATATAACTGTCATTCCTTCTTCTGCAAAAGTTCCTTTATTAGCATCTAATACTCCAATCTCAGACGGCAACGGTATTTCCATTCCCTCATCTTCCATTGACACACATTTTAATTCTATTGCGTCTCTGGCCATTTCAACAGCATTTACCATATCCTTTCCTTCTGTTAAAATGTCCATATCCGGGACTTCCACTAATACAACGGTATCCGTTTTCGTTAAAAAGACAGGATATACATTTTTCATTTTCATTTCCTCCATTCTTAGAACTCTATATGTACTTTTACACAGAGATATGAAATTATCATAATCCCCATTTCTTTATGATTGCTTTTGCCAGCCGCTCATAAACCTCTTTATGCCTTGGCACTTCTTCTTTCTCCGAACCTCTTGCATAAACATCATGATTACTTCCATGCCGTTCAAATACAAATCCGGCATTTTCAAGTTTCTTTACTAATTCCCTTTGTTTCAATAGGTTTTCCTCCTTAAATATATACGATACACATTCTATGCGTATTTGTCAATTACTGAAGTCACACTTGACGGCAGGTTTTTCTTTCTGGTAAAATACATTTGTCGAAAAATGCAGAATCATCTGCAGCAGAATGAATGAGGTGTACTTATGCATATTACTACAATCTTTATCTGGTTTGTGTTATACAGTATTTTGGGGTGGATCTATGAGACGGCCTTCTGCAGTATCAAGACTTTGAAGTGGGACAACCGGGGCATGCTGATCGGACCCTACTGCCCCATATATGGGGTCGGTGCCGTGCTGGATGTGCTTGTCTGTGGAGATCTTCCCAATTATGCCGCCGTCTTTTTTACGTGCATGCTTGGTTCCGCGGTTCTCGAATACTCTACTTCCTTTGCCACGGAAAAGCTGTTCCATGCGGTATGGTGGGATTACAGCGATCTTCCCCTGAACATCAAGGGGCGGATCTGTCTTCCCTGCTCCCTCGGCTTTGGCGCGGCGGGGCTGATCGTACTGTACGGTATCCACCCTTATATGGCCCGCATTACGGACGCGGTCCCGCTCTACTGGCAGGAACCCTCCGCATTGCTTCTGATGGCTGTTTTTTCAGCGGACTGCGCACTGACGGCCGACTCCCTGATCGCGCTGAATGTCAAGCTGGAAACTACCTTAAAGGCGATCGACCTGCAGATTTCCGAAAGATATGACGCCTTTATTGCGAATACAAAGCAGAATCTGTCAGAAGGGCTGAGTACGCTGAAAGAGAAAGTATCTATGGAAGAATTCCGCGAGCGCAGAATGACGGAGGAGTTGAAAAATACACTTTCTACCATGAACTGGAACCAGACGCGGGCGCTTCGTTCCTCCGTATCCTTCCGTCATGCCAGATATAACGAGCTGGGAAGCAAGATGAAGAAGCATGCACTTTCCCTCCGAAAAAAAAATCATGAATTATAGTGAACGACAAAATATACTCACGGCAGATTTATCTGACGCGCAGTATAATTTGTCGTTCACTATATAATACATCAGAAAGGCAGAGCCATTCATGAAATTAACGTCAAAAGAACGATCTGAAATCAGAACCCTTCTTCATGGGCTGCACCAGACGAAGGAGGCGCAGCTCATGAAACATTTTATCCAGCATGGGCATATCTCGACCTATGACCATGTGCTCAGCGTAACCCGGCTCAGTTTTTATCTGAACCGCCGCTTTCATCTGGGCGCGTCGGATTCCGAACTGGTACGTGGGGCATTTTTGCATGATTTTTTTCTGTATGACTGGCATAACAGCCAGTCCCACGAACGGCTTCATGGCTTCCATCACCCGGCGGTGGCGCTGAAAAATGCCATGCAGCGCTACCACTTGTCGCCGGTGGAACAGAATATCATCAAAAGCCATATGTGGCCCCTGACATTGTTCTCCATCCCGAAATGCCGCGCGGCACTGATTGTCTGTCTCGCGGATAAGATCTGCTCCTCCTATGAGACGATTGTACGCAAAAGGAGTTTTCCCTGTTGAATTTGCTTCAGGTGATGCCTCCGGCTGACAGGCCTGAAATTTACTTCAGATGCTGCCTCACCGTCTGATATACCTGAAGTCTGATGCCTTTCCTGTGGTTCCTCACACCTTTTTTGTACAGGTCACTGCCATGGAGCCCGCTCCGATATGGCAGGCGATGCTTAAGGACAGCGGATTCTCCATGATCTCATACTCCGGGAAGTGGCTCCTGATCTCTGCCTTCCACTCTGCCGCCTCTTCCTTGCCGCAGGTATAGGCCATCCCCAGGACGAGCCGGGATTCTTTTCCCGCAAACCGCTCTCTGATATCCTTCTCGATTGCCTGCAGCATAGTCCGCTTCGCCGCTTTCCAGCCGCGCACCTTTGCATAGGCATCCAGCTTTTCCCCCTGGATCTGCAGTACCGGCTTTAAGTTCAGTACGGTTCCAAGCGCGGCGGCGGCAGGCGTGATCCTTCCGCCCTTTTTCAGATATTTCAAAGTATCCACCGTAATATAGATTGTCGATTCAAATTTTTCTCTTTCCAGGATTTCCTTAATCTCTGCCGCCGATTTTCCTGCGTCACGCAGCTCCATAGCGTCAATCACCGACCTCTCCTGGGTTACGGAAATCCTCTGGTTGTCCACCACCTGAACTCTTCCGTCATAATCCTCTGCCAGGGATACGGCTGTCCCGCAGGAACTGCTCAGACCGCTGGACATCGGGATATGGACTAATTCGTCATATTCCTCCAGAATGCTGTCCCACAGATCCATAACGTCACCTGGCGACGGCTGCGATGTGGAAATATCCGCATCCTCCGCAAGTCTTTTGTAAAATTCCTCCTGGGTTAATGTAATATCCTCCAGGAAGAGCTCCCCGTTGATAAAAAACGGCATCGGAAGGACAAAGATTCCCATCTCCTTCCCCTTTGCCTGTGTAATTCCGCTATTACTATCTGTCACAATCGCAATCTTACTCATTTCATTTCCTCCAATACAGAAAACCGGTTCTGCTTTCCTTAATTCTTAAAGCTGTGGATCGGCGCCGGAATCCTTCCCTTCCGATTAATAAACACGTCACATCCGAATTCATTTACCGGGATAATTGGCGCATATCCAAGAAGCCCTCCGAACTCAGCCGTTTCTCCCACGTCCTTGCCGATCACCGGAATCAGACGCACCGCCGTGGTCTTCTGGTTCACCATACCGATGGCCATCTCATCCGCGATGATTCCAGAAATGGTGCTGGCTTTTGTCTTGCCGGGAATGGCGATCATGTCCAGGCCTACGGAGCAGACACAGGTCATCGCCTCCAGCTTTTCCAGAGTCAGAGCCCCCACATTCACCGCGTCGATCATTCCCTGGTCCTCGCTGACAGGAATAAATGCGCCGCTCAATCCTCCTACATAGGAGGAAGCCATCACACCGCCCTTTTTCACCTGGTCATTGAGCATGGCCAGAGCCGCCGTTGTGCCGGGAGCACCTACCCTTTCCAGCCCGATCTCTTCCAAAATCTCCGCCACACTGTCTCCGATCGCCGGAGTGGGTGCCAGCGACAGATCTACGATTCCAAAAGGAATCCCCATCCGCCGGGAGGCCTCGCCTGCCACAAGCTGGCCTACCCTTGTCACCTTAAAGGCGGTCTTTTTGATCGTCTCACACAGTTCTTCGAATCCCTTGCCGCGAACCTTTTCCAACGCTTTTTTCACGACACCCGGGCCGCTGACTCCCACATTGATCACCGCGTCCGCTTCCGTCACGCCCAAAAAGGCACCTGCCATGAAGGGATTGTCATCCGGTGCGTTGCAGAAAATGACCAGCTTCGCGCAGCCCAGAGAATCCCTCTCCTTTGTCGCTTCCGCGGTTGCCTTTACGATCTCGCCGCAGAGCCGAACTGCGTCCATATTGATCCCTGTTCTGGTAGAGCCTACGTTGACAGAGCTGCAGATCCGCTCTGTCTCGGCAAGAGCCAGGGGAATGGAACGGATCAGATACTCCTCGCTTTTGGTCATTCCCTTGGACACCAGTGCGGAATATCCGCCGATAAAATTCACTCCCACCGCTTCCGCCGCCCGATCCAGTGTCCGGGCAATGGTCACATAATCCTCCGGGCTTTTACATGCCGCGGAGCCGATCAGTGAAATCGGAGTAATGGAAATCCGCTTGTTGACAATGGGAATTCCGAATTCCTTTTCAATATCTTTTCCGGTGCTGACCAGATCCCTTGCGACTGTCGTGATCTTATCATAAATCTTCCGGTTCAGCGCCTCCAAATCCGAGTCCATACAATCCAGAAGGCTGATTCCCAGCGTGATGGTACGCACATCCAGATTCTCATGCTCGATCATTTCATTTGTCTCTGAAACTTCATACATATTAATCATATCTGTTTTCCCTCACATAATCAATTACAGCCGATATCTGCTCAGTACCCTCGCAGATATGGCCGACCTGAGTCATAACTACAACCGATGCATTTTCTCAAAAATCTCTTCTCTCTGGCAGCGGATATTCACTCCGATCTCCCCTCCCAGCTTCTCCAGATCGTCGCAGAGCTGCGTAAACTGCGTGTCCTTTTCCGTCACGTCCACGATCATCATCATATTAAAATATCCCTGCACAATGGTCTGGGAAATGTCCAGAATGTTAATCTCATTTTCCGCAAGATAGGTACATACCTTTGCGATGATTCCCACGGTATCCTTCCCTAATACGGTTACAATACATTTCTTCATGTCCTGTCCCTCCTAAAATCGGCTGATGCCCCCGGTACATCGAATAATAAGTAATCAGCCATATGACTTGCCTTAGGAGTTGTAGAAAAATAACTGACACATCCTGCGCAATCTGAATCACTTATTTTTCTACAACTCCTTATTTATCGATGTACTAGAATGTATAGATCTCGGATATCTCATCCCGTTTTGCGACGGTTATATCCAGTTCTTCTCCTTTATACGCATTGTCTCCCAGCGTCACTTCCAGCTTCACCGTCTCATATGCCAGACGCACATAATTATTTTCCTTGCTCAGATGGCCCAGAATGATATGCTTCAAATTATCATGTAGTATATCACAAAGAAGCCGCCCTGACAATTCATTTGATAAATGACCTTTTTCCCCCAGGATTCTCTGTTTCAGATAATAAGGATATGCCCCTACCTCCAGCATATGTATATCATGGTTCGCCTCCAGCAGCACCGCGTCCAGATTCTGCAGTTTGTTTACCACATAGTCCGTGTAGATTCCTAGATCCGTCACCACGGCTGCTGATTTTCCCCCGCATTCCATCCGGTAGCCGGTTGGCTCGTTGGCATCATGAGAGATCGCAAACGGATCGACCGTGATATCGCCCAGAGAAAATTTTTGATCGATCCGAATCGGGTGCAGCAAGCCCTCCGGCATCTTCCCCAGGCCGGAATAGCTCTTGATCCCCTCAATGGTTCCGGGTGACGCGTAGACCGGAACCTCATATTTTCGGCTGAACACGCCCAGCCCCTGGATATGGTCCGAGTGCTCGTGGGTCACAAGAATTCCGCCAAGCTCCTCTCCTTTGATCTCCAGTTCTTTTAAACCTGCATCGATCCGCTTTTTACTGATCCCTGTGTCCACCAGAAGATGGGTATGGTCGCTGCCCACATAAATGCAGTTTCCGCTGCTCCCGCTGGCAATGCTGCACATTCTCATAGTAATAATTCTCCTATCTGTTCCTTTGTTTTTTCAAAATCTCCGCTGTTGTCAATGACTGCCGTACAGATCCTGCGAAATGCTTCCTCCGGCGGCTGAGCCCGTAGTATCCCGCGAAGCTTTTCTTCCGAATATCCCCGGGATTTGCGCAGGCGCTGACAACGGACCGGCTCCTCAGCATAAATATACCACATTTCCTCACAGAGATCCCCGTATTCCACATTGGGAAACAGCGCAGACTCCACCACATACAGCCGGATCTGCTGTTTCTCCTTTTGGGAAATATCCTGCCTCACCCATTGCTTCACCAGTGGGTGGACAATGCCGTTCAGAAGTGCCAGCTTTTCCGGATCAGTGAATACGAAAGCGGCCAGCTTCTCCCTGTCCAGCTCTCCGTCCTTCCCGGCCATATCCTCACCAAACTCTTCCACGATCTGTTGAAAACAAGGCTGTCCTTTTTTTTGGAGCTGCCTTGCCACGTCGTCCAGCGGAGAGACGGCTGCCCCATATGCCTCCTGCAGCCAGCGCAGAACCCGGCTTTTCCCTGAGCCAATGCCGCCTGTAACTCCCAGTACTTTCATCCTTTATCCTCTTTATTTGCTCCTTCTCACATTTCATTTATTCTGTTCACATTTATCTGTTCCTGGTTCACGCTCAGGATACGGACGGAACCATTATTTTGCCTCATACCAGTTCTTCCCGGTATGCATATCCACGATCAAAGGAACCAGCAGGTCTGCCGCCTGCTCCATCTGCTCCTTCAGAATTTCCTTTACCTGTTCCAGTTCTTCCTCGTAAGCCTCGATCAGAAGTTCATCGTGTACCTGCAGGATCAGCGCAGATTTCAGTCCTCTATTCTTCAGTTCCCGCGCCACTCCGATCATGGCGATCTTGATCACATCGGCCGCCGTTCCCTGGATGGGCGCGTTCATTGCCACCCTTTCCCCGAAGCTCCGCTGCATAAAATTGCTGGATTTCAGCTCCGGCACCGGCCTGCGCCGCCCGAACAGGGTCACCACATATCCGTTTTTCTTCGCATGAGCCACCTGCTCATCCAGAAAATGCTTCACTCCCGGATAGGTGTCAAAATAGTTTTGAATATATTGTGCCGCTTCTTTTCTGGTGATACTCAGATCCTGACTGAGCCCAAAGGAGCTGATGCCATACACGATTCCAAAATTCACTGCTTTCGCGTTGCGCCGCTGCAGATCCGTCACTTCCTCGAAGGGCACATGGAATACCTGGGAAGCCGTAATCCTGTGGATGTCCTGAGCCTCCCGGTAAGCCTGGATCAACTGCTCATCCCCGGAGCAGTGAGCCAAGATCCGAAGCTCGATCTGCGAATAATCCGCATCCACGAACACACATCCCTCTTTCGGCACAAATACCTTCCGGATCAGCCGTCCAAGCTCCATCCGGATCGGAATATTCTGCAGATTCGGGTCCGTACTGCTAAGCCGCCCCGTTGCCGTGATCGTCTGATGGAACTTTCCGTGGATCCTCCCGTCCTGCCCGATAAAATTCGCCAGTCCGTCCGCATAGGTCGATTTCAGCTTCGCAAGCTGACGGTACTCCAGGATCTTCTCCACCACCGGATAATCCGGCGCCAGCTTATCTAAGACATCCGCAGCCGTAGAATAGCCGGTCTTCGTCTTTTTTCCGCCCTGCAGTCCCATATGTTCAAAAAGGACAACACCTAGCTGCTTCGGAGAATTGATATTGAATACCTCCCCTGCCAGCTCATAGATTTCCTTTTCCAGCTCCAGAATCCTGCCTCCAAGCTGACTGCCGTACAGCTTCAAGGCTTCTCCTTCGATCTTCACCCCTGCCTGTTCCATTTCATAGAGGGTGAACAAAAGGGGCATCTCAATCTCCGTAAACAGCGAATACATCCCGGTCTCTTTTAATTTTTTTGTCAGCGGTTCCGCCGCCGCATACGCGGTAAAGGCTTCATAGCACGCTTTCATGGAAAGATTCGCTTTCTCACTGATCAGCAGATGAAGCTGCTCCCTCGCCACATCCTCATATCCATAGTCATTTTTCAGAGGATTCAGCAAATACGCCGCCACCGTCGCATCAAAGCAGTGCTCCTGACGCGCAATGGAAAGCTCCGTCAGATATTTTTTCAGATTGAACATTACGAACCGCTCCGCGGCATCTGCCAGCTCGGAGAGCTTCCCGAAAAGATACTCCATGTCCAGTTCCATATCGCAGGGAATAGAATATATTTTTTCCGCCCCATAGCAGACCGCGATCCTGCCATATCCGGACGCATGCGCAAAAAGAGGCAGCACATTTCCCTCATCCTCAGAAATAGCAATCCCTACCGTCCCCGCATTCTTAGCCTCCGCAAAAATACGTTCCAGTTCTTCCTTCTCCGTGATCTCCTGAAAATGATCCTCCACCGCGTTGGTATCCGCCTCCAGGTCAAATCGGCCGAGCAGGTTTTTGAACTGCAGGCGCCGGAAATAATCGTGGGCTTCCTTCGTATATGGATTCCCCAGCCGCGCCTGCTCCAGATCAAATCCGATCTCTGCCCGGGTATCAATGGTTGCCAGTGTCTTGCTCATACACGCCTGCTCCCAGTACTCCTGCAGATTCTTGCTGGCTCTGGGCGGCTTGAGCTCCGCCGCATGGGCATAGGCATTTTCAATGGAGCCATATTCCTGTATAATCTTGGTGGCTGTCTTCTCTCCCACGCCCGGCACTCCCGGAATATTGTCCGACGCATCCCCCATCAGTGCCTTCACATCGATAAATTCCGTAGGTGTGACCCCATAGGCTTCCTTCACGTCCGCCGCATAATAATCGGTCACCTCGGTCTTTCCCTGCTTCGTCCTGGGAATGCGGATCTTCACATGCTCCGTGGCAAGCTGCAGCGTGTCCCGGTCTCCGGAAATAATGGACACTTCCATGCCCTGCTCTTCACAGGTCCTGGAGATCGTCCCCAGCAGGTCATCCGCCTCCAGACCGGCTTTTTCTATAATCTCAATCTGCATTGCCCGAAGCACTTCCTTGATCACCGGAACCTGCTGCCGCAGCTCCTCCGCCATCGGCTTTCTTGTGCCTTTATACTCCGCGTACATTTCATGGCGGAAGGTGGGCGCATGGACGTCAAATGTGACCGTCAGGAATTCCGGCTTCTCCTCATCCAGAATTTTGAACATGATATTCAGGAAACCATAGATCGCATTGGTATGCAGACCTTCCGAGTTGGTCAGATCCGGCACCCCGTAAAATGCCCGGTTTAAAATACTGTGTCCGTCGATCAAAACAATTTTTTCATTCATAGGATGATCTCCTTTTTTCCAAACCATACAGTCATATTTTTTCATGCATGCATGAAACGTATGACCTTTTGACGCTTGTATCAAATCATATCTGTTAGTATACACTAAAAGAAATCTTTTTAAAAGGAATTTTTTCTCTCCCGTTCCCGCCTGGAATGTGTTATAGTAAAAAATGTTGTAAAAACTCAGCACAGCAGCAAATATGAAAATACAGACTGTGCAAGTTTACTTGCTAAAGGCTGGTTTTTCATATTGCTATTGGGCAGAATGCCCATCAACCTCAGACAGGAGCTGCTATATGTCACCAATTTTCGAAGAAAATTGATGACCTGCCTGCGCATCAGCGCAGTTCACTCTCAGCAGCGGATAGTCTGCAGAGCAGACGGGTCTGAGGTCTTCTGTGCTGAGTAGTTACAAAATGTTGTAAAAACTGTAATCATTAAGGAGAACTCTCATGAATCAGGAAACATTTACACAGTTAGACGGAATCATATTTGATGTAGACGGAACCTTGTGGGATTCCACGGAGCAGGTTGCCCAGGTATGGAACCGTGCCGTCCGTGAAAATACGGATTTGGATATTCAGGTTGGCGCGGACGATCTGCGCCGGTTATTCGGAAAGACGATGGCGGAGATTGCCAGCGAGCTATTCCCTTCTTCGTCCGCGGAAAATCAGAAGCAGATCATGGATTCCTGCTACTCTTACGAAAATGAATATCTGGAAACACATCCCGGCGAGCTGTATGAGGGAGTCGTTGACACCTTCCATGCATTGTCGAAAAAATTCAAGCTCTATATTGTAAGCAACTGTCAATGCGGATATATCGAGCTGTTTCTGCGGTCAACCGGACTGGAGGATTGTGTGGCGGACCATCTTTGTTTTGGCGAGACTTCCGTCTCCAAAGGCCGTACCATCCGTCTGCTCATGGAACGAAATCATCTGGAGCATGTCGTCTATGTAGGGGATACACAGGGTGACGCGGATGCCTGCAAGGAAGCGGATGTTCCCTTTATCCTGGCGGAATATGGCTTCGGAGAGGTTCCCGATGCCCGGCAGCGAATCCGGAGCATTTCGGAATTATGCCAGATGTTAGGCGCTTAAGAATGAAATCTTGCGCAAAATGGCAAAATTTTGGTTCCGGTTTATCCGGGTTAGGAGTTGTAAAAAAATAACTGACACATCTTGACTTGTCTATTTCTCCGGCTGCACAAGTCAAAAAGCCTTAGATCATATCTCGAAAGGAGACGACCATGAAAAATCAGGTACTAGAGCAATTATCGGCACGGAAATCCGTACGTGCCTATGAGGATATCGACATCACTCCGGAAGCTCGTTCAGCGATCATTACCGCCGCATCCATGGCGCCCACTGCCGGTAATCAGCAGTTGTATACGATCCTGGATGTCACGGATCAGGAATTGAAGGGACGGCTTGCGGATCTCTGCGACCACCAGCCTTTTATTGCCCGCTCCAAGCTGCTGCTTGTCTTTTGCGCGGACTGCAAAAAGTGGTATGACGCCTTTGCTTTTGCGGGATGCAATCCCCGCAGACCGGGCGCCGGGGATTTGCTGCTGGCTGTCAGCGACGCGCTGATCGCCGCCCAGAACGCGGTCACGGCCGCGGAAAGCCTGGGAATCGGTTCTTGCTATATCGGAGATGTCATGGAGAACTGTGAGCAGATGCGTGAGGCTCTGCATCTGCCCAAGTATGTATTTCCAGCCGCCCTTCTGGTATTCGGCTATCCCACCGAACAGCAGAAAAACCGGAAAAAGCCGCAGCGTATCGAAGAAAAATATCTGGTCCATGAAAACACGTACCACCCGCTTTCCGGCCAAGAGCTGTCCGACATGCTCTCCGGCAAAACCGCAGAAAAAGACTATGATACCTGGATCCGGGCATTCTGTAATCGGAAATACAATTCCGATTTTTCAAAAGAAATGAGCCGGTCCGTGAGTGTGTATCTCAAAGATTTTCTGGATGATTCGAAAGACTGAAATACTCCCTGTACAGGAAGCCTCCTGTGATCAGCATCGTCACTCCTTCGGTCACAGGAGCGGCCAGCCATACTCCCGTCATCCCATACAATGCCGGCAGGGTAAAAATACAGATCAGCAGAACGGCCAGCCCCCGCGAAAAGGAAATCACCGCCGACTCCATCGCCTTTCCAATCGCGGTGAAGTAAAATGATGTGATCGAATTGATCCCGGAAAAGAAAAAGGAGGTCATAAAGATCAGCATTCCCGACCGTACCATCTGCCTCACATTTTCATTCTGTACGAACAGCCCGCCGTACCAGTCCGTTCCCGCCGCCATCAGAAGAAAGACCGCCGCTCCCGCCCCGAACACGTACCGGTTCGCCCTTTTCCGGATATCCGCGGCAAGCCTTTTTTCTTCCGCGCCATAGCAGAAGCTGATCAGCGGACTTGCCCCCTGTCCAAAGCCTATGATGACCATGCTGAATGCATAGGCCACATATCCCACGATCGTAAATGCCGTCACACCGTCCACGCCGATCCGCCGCATGATCACATAATTGTAGGCAAACATCGTGATTCCTGTGGAGATCTCTCCGATAAACTCCGAGCTTCCGTTCAGGATTGCCCGCACACAGATTTCCCCGGAAAAACGGAATTTTCCCAGATGATAGACGCCTGGTTTTTGTCCTATAGGACAAAAATAGTATAAAATGCAGAGCAGGGAAACCAGCGCGGATAAAAGCGACGCCATGGCGATTCCTGCCGCTCCTTTCCGAAGACAGCCCGCGAACACATAGTCCAATAGAATATTCAGCACGACATTGAGAATGCTGACCTTCATATAATATTGCGGACTGCCCTCTCCCCGGATGAACATGCCGAAAGACGAATTGACCACCATGACCGGAAGCTCCAGCAGCATGATCCGGTAGTACTCCTGAAAATGTGAGATCACCTGGTTGTCTGCATGCAGAACTGAGAGCATCGGCGAAAAACAAAACAGCATGATCACGCTGATCAGCACTGAAAAAAACAAGGTCGTCACAATGGTCTGCCGGAATACCTGATTGGCTGCCTTCCGGTCACCGGAACCAAGAGACATCCCGGCAATCGCCACCCCGCCTATGGATATCATCAGCCCGATTCCCAGATACAGGTAAATGATCGGCAGTCCCAGATTTACCGCCGCGATCCCTTCTTTTCCCACATAATTTCCCATATAAAATCCGTCCGCAATGGTGATCAATGACGTCAGTATCATAGAAATGACAGACGGAATCGAAAATTGCAGAATCATTTTTGTCCTGCTGCTTTTGATCTGTTCCAAATCCATAAAAACTCCTCCTTATCGTAAATTCGTCTTGTACATTGCTGCATAAATCCCTTTGAAAAATACAGCAATATCCGGTAACGTAACTCATTATAAGAAGGAGTTTGATTATATACTTCTGAATTCTTGCCTTTTTATTACTGCGGATCGTATTTTTCCGCGGTTCCTCAGGAAAGTTATTTCCATACGGTTCTTATATCTCAGCATTTCATCGGAAGGCAGATATCCAGTTCCATATACATGGTGCCGCTGTCTATTTTGTGATAAATGTCAAACAAGCTTTTGCTTTCATCCAGTTCATGGTTCGTATGCGGCAGCCATATCAAAAACAAGGTCTGATAGGCAGCATAAATGTATTTGGCATGGCCTTTGAAATGATATACGAAGCATCGGCCGCCCCGTATCTTTAATGTATTCTCCAGCGGACAGTCTTCACTGACACTCATACAGATATCATAAAGACAGTTCTCCCGTGACGTAACCGCAGGATCGTCATAGGTTCGTTCCAGAAATTTTGTCTCTCCCGTAATATAATCCTGATACTTTTGGAGAAACCTGTCCCAATCTCCGGAGAGTTGTTCATAATTGCCGATGTTCCTCTCATAGATCGCAAAATAATCCGGAATCTCTTCCACCGTAATTTTTGCATTGCATTCTTCAAAGCTTTCTACCTGCCATGTCTCCTGGTGGAAGAAGGGATGCTCCATGGAATACCTGCGGATCTTCTTTCTGAAATCGACGGGCGCCATGCGGTAATGCTGACGGAACGCCGTGCTGAAATTCGATGAACTGTACCCATAGTCCGCGCCGATCTCCGTGATCCGCCGCTCCTGCTCTACCTTCAAACGGAATGCGCTCTGCTCCAGCCGGACCCTCTTGATAAATGCATACACGCTTTCTCCCGTCTGCTTCTTAAACAGCCTGCTGAAATAATATTTGGAAAAGTGGCAGTATTCCGCCACTTCTTCCAGCGTCACGTCTTCTTCGATATGCTGCAGTATATAGTCAATTGCCTGATTGATGGATTCGTTCGTGATCATAAATCTTCTACCGCCTGCCCCTGATTTTCCGCGTTGCAGTTCACGGCCTAACCGGCCGCAAACTGTAACGCATCCAGCCCATTGAAAAGTCGCCTGACGGCGAGGGCTGGTTGCCAGCAACCGCTATTTTAATGGCCGGATGCCTTGCAGCAAGGTGCAAGGCACCGTGAATAGTAACCCGTCACACATCAGCGTGTCGAGATCATCTTCTTATAGGTCATATAACCTGCCCCTACCCGCATAGTGTTCAAGAGGTTCACCACCTCATCTGCGGACAGAGCACTTTCCTCCTCCGATTCCAGCCAGAGCCGGGCGGAGAGAAAATGCAGCTCCGCAACGATCTTTACAAAATATCCCCGCAGTTCATCCCGCGGCAATCCGTCATTGTCCATCATCGCTTCAATATATTCATTCAGTATGCTTTTCAGTTTTTTTACAAAATAAGGATCTCCATTGTGAGGATCAAGCAGTGCTTCCATAGCCGTCTTATGGTTCCTGCAGAAATCAAACCAGAACAGCAGGAGCGGCGGCGGCTCAACGTCATATTTTTCAATAAATTCTTCGATCCGAAACGCGGGCCTTGGATTCCCCGACAGTTCCTTATATTTCTGCGACATTTCCTGCAGGATGGAGCCCTGGATCTGTTCCATCAGCTCATAGATGTCACCGTAATATTGATAGAACGTCCCCCTGGTAATATTGGCCCGGGAGCAGAGCTCCTTTACCGTAATCCTGTCCCATCTCTTTTCAAAGATCAGGTTCAGATACGCCAGTTCAATCCGCTTTCTTGTCTGCTCCGATTTGGAACCTTTTGCGTTAGAAATCATTTCATTCATGGTCATCTTCCTCCTGACCACTATTATACACGCATTTCTTTCGTTATACCAACACCTTTTCGCTTGTTTTTCACGTACTAATGTTATAAAAAGATTATTTCAGAACAGTTCCTTAGTACTGATACCGGATATCCAGAGCCTTGATCTCATGTGCCAATAGCTTTGTCTCCACACGGAGCACGCCCTCCTCCGCCCGGAGCTTGCGCAGCTCCACTTTCGGCATGGCGGCGCGCCGCAGATAATCGATTTCTCCCTTCGACAGATTCCTGATATATTCCATATCCTTCCAGGTATTCTGCACGCTTCCGTTGTCCTTGTTCACATAGAACACCCGCATCAGATAATCTCCGTTCTTCACATTCCGGATCTCGAATTTCAGATGGACTGCCTCCAAGTCTTCGTACAGCTCATCCATCTCCTCGATCCGGATGTCCTTCTCTTCCTTCATGGCGTATCGGTAATTGAACTGCTTGCAGTTATGGCACACGATGGAATAAGTTCCCCTACCGTTGGTGGTCAGCAGCGCGTTTTCCGTCCTTCCCAGAAGCCTGGACTGGGCAAAATGCAGGAAATGGAAGGCATAGAACGAGGGTTTCTTGATCCCGTCCCTGGTCAGCAGCCCGTTGTCCCCATACAGGACGCCCTCCGTATCGTAGAACTCCGTATGCAGGTCCGACCCGTGCCAGTACCCCATCATATCCACATTTCCGATGGACTCGATGCAGGTTTTCATCACATAGGCTCCCTGGGCGCAGCTGTCATTGATACAGTTCCGGTTGGAGATGGTAAAGTTCCACTCCGTAATATGCAGCTCCTCGGGCACAAAATCCTCTTCCGCCAGGATCTTTTTAAAAATATCCACCTGATTCTTCACAAAATTATGATCCAGCGAGCGCTTTCCAAAATACATGTTATTTTGCTGGAGCAGCTCATAGGAATAGGCGTATACACTGATAAAGTCGGGGCGGACGGACCGCTTTTTCCAGTTGCTGATCAGATCCCGGTACTGATACCGGTCATACCCCATGGCAAACCCGGCGCCGCCCACCCGGATCCTGGGCGAGATCTGCTTCAAAGCCTCATACCCGATCTCAAAGCAGTCGAAGTACCATCCGTTTTCATCCAGCATGTTCATCCGCTCGTCCTTCCAGAGCTCAAAATACCATGTCTCGATCTCGTCCAGCCCGTACCGGTTGATCAGATGTGCCGCCAGATCCCGCATCACCTTCTCATAGCTTTCCCGCTCGTGGAAAATGATGTCGTTCTCCTTCTGGGCCATGGGCGCATTGATGGTATAACTCACATGGATTGGTTTGAAGGACAGCTCGATATAAGGCTTCAGTCTGTGATCCACGAGGAAATCCAGCCCCCGGTCCACCCGGCTGAAATTGTAGTGCCACCCGTTCTCCTCATCCTCATCGTACATATCTTCCACGAAGATATTCCACACCCGGACATAGGAAAAGCCCAGCTCCTCCTGCATCAGCAGAACCTGCTGCTGCATGCTGCTGTCCAGAAGCGCTTCCACCCTCCCGATGTTGATGATCCTGCACCAGTTTTTAGTATATGCCTCCGTCTTAGACGCATCCACCGTAAACAGGCTGACATTTTTGGCCGCCACCGTATCCTCCACGGTTACATTGCCTGCCAGATAATCCTTCACCCGCTGCCCTACTTCCTCCTGCTGCCCGGCCCCGTCCTTGTTCTCCCGCTCCTCCTGCCGCACACTGGCCCGGTAGGCGGAGGGCGTCATATGGTAAATGTCCCGGAATGCCTTGTTGAAGGAAGCCGAAGTGGGAAATCCGTTGTCCAGCGCGATCCTTGTGATCTTCTTCTCTGTGTACAAAAGCTCGTCCACCGCGTGGAACAGCCGGATATTGTTCACATATTCCAGGAAGCTTAACCCAAACCGCTTCTTGATATACTTGGACAGATAGGCATTGGACAGGTACAGCTTTTTCGCCAGGTCATTCAGGCTGATCTGCTTCTGGTAATTGGCCTGCACATAATTCTGGATCTCAAACACTCGGGAATTGTCCGGCGACACCTGATCCTTCAGCCGGTTATCATCCGCCTTGATCATAAAATAGCTGGCCAGCAGATACAGCACCTCATAATAAATGCTGTTCAGATACAGGGCGCCCTCCCTCTCCTTATCATAATACCGGTTCAGCATCCGGTCCAGCACCTTTTTCAGCTGCTCGTAAGATTCGCTTTTGTCCGCCGCGGAATTGCACCAGAAGAGAATCTGGTTCGTTCCCAGGTATTCCGCCAGGATTGAAAAATTGATCTGGATGCTGACGATGAGCAGGTCTTTTTTCGTCTCCCGCAGGGAATGCCGCTTGTTCGCGTTCACCAGCAGGAATTCCCCTTTTTGCAACTCCTGGTTCTCCGACTCGATCTCCAGCTCCAGAGCCCCCTCCAGCACATAGATGATCTCCGGATTCTGGTGGAAATGTGTATTCTGTATTTTTCTCGTATCAAACTCAAAATCCATGACTGAACGTATATTTTCCATGTTTCGTACCTTCCCGGTTCATACTCATAAAGTCCCTGATAACCTGCTTGCGCATCAGCGCAATTCCTTATTATACCTGATATTTCTCTATCACACAGCTATGCTTCCTCTCCCCCGCAGGCGCCTCTTTGTCATAATTGATTCCGACCAGCAGAATCTC
>VSNK01000082.1 GCA_009774255.1 Faecalicatena sp. | reverse complement strand
CTTTATGTTTCATAATAGTTATTTTGTAATATATTCATGTTTTTTGCTACAATATTACTGAAAGGAAGATTCATTATGAAAACAGTTCAAGCACCTTCAAAAGTAATCGGAGATAAAAATCTGGAATTCAACCTGGCTGCTCCGAGCCACAAGCCATTCATTGTCGCTGCCGGAAAAGCGCTTTCTTCTCCTGTCCGGATCGACATTCTGAACCTGATCAAGACCAAGCCCCTGTCTCTGCAGGAAATTTCCAGGCTCCTGCAGCTTCCGCTCTCCTCAACAGCCATGCACATCCGCTGTCTGGAGGACGCCGGACTGGTCATCACGGAGAATCAGCCTGGTATCCGCGGTTCCATGCGGGTATGCATGTGTCATTTTCTCTCCTTCCACCTGGAAGCATATGACGCCAATATCGATACTGCGGGCCGTTCCACGCTTTATGACATGCCGGTCGGCAACTACTACGGCTTCGATGTGGTTCCCACCTGCGGGCTGGCCGGGATGGAAGGGGTCATCGACATCTTCGACAATCCCATTTCCTTTTACTCCACCGACCGCCTCAACGCGCAGCTGATCTGGTTCAACCTTGGGTTTCTGGAATACCGTTATCCCAACAAGATCAATCCGCTGCTGACCCTTCAGGAGCTTTCCTTTACACTGGAGCTGTGCTCGGAAGCGCCGGGCTACAGCGAACATTGGCCTTCCGATATTACATTTTTCATTAATGAACATGAGATCGGAACCTTTACATGCCCCGGAGACTTTGGCGTCAGAAGAGGCAGGCTTACTCCGGATATCTGGCCCATGGGACGCACGCAATATGGAATGCTGACTGTCATATCGCTGCGCCCGGACGGGGGATATATCAATGAAGTTCTTGTTAATTCCGAAACCACTTTGAGCACCGTCGGGCTGGGAGAATATCCTTTTATTTCTTTTAAGATCTGTATCAAAGAGGATGCGGTCAACAAAGGAGGAGTCAATATCTTTGGGGAAAAATACGGCGATTACGCACAAGGGATCTGTATGAGAATTGTATATTGAATTGCCATGCATCGGCTGTCGATGTCCGTTGAGCCGGCAGCTGTAGCGAGTCTGCCCATCAAGCCCCCAAATGTTACACTATCTTTTTCTTATTTATATTTGACGAAACCAACAGTAAATTATACAATAATATAGTAAATTATAATTGCCCTAACAAAACGAGAATGAGATGATGGAGGAATAACCAATGAAATGTCAATATTGCAACTATGAAATTCCCAATGATTCTGTCTTCTGTCCGGAATGTGGAAAAGAACAGAGTGTTTTCGAAGCCGTACAAGCCTTCTGCCCGGAATGCGGTACGCCATTGGATGAAGGAGTTGCCTTCTGCCCGGAATGCGGCACTCCCTGCGCAGCAGAACCCGCATCGCAAAATACCGCCTCTTCCGATATGAACTTTAACCAACCAGGGTACACCACACCTGACAACAACAATTTCGGCAACCGTGATTTTGGAAGCAATAATTTTAGTAACAATTTCGGTAGGAAAAACGGAGAATCCGGCAGTACACAGCCGTCACAGAAAAAGTCATTGGCTAACATGATCAAAGAGCCTATGGGAATTGCTTTTCTGATTGGATCTGCCATCCTGATTATTGCATTGATTGCCGGTACAGTTATTTTCTCTAAAAAGAGCGGCTCTGACGCTTCGATACCAGATGAGGCCGCCAATGTCCCACAGGATGTTCCGGAGGAAACCTCAGTTGTTCCGGAGGATGTCGATTTATCAGAAGTCGACTTTAATCTGCTTGAAGAGGATCGGTTATTCCTTGAGGGTCTGATCAAGAAAACGGAAGCTGGCGACCGCGTCCTTCACTGGGGCAACGAATTAACCTTCTATGGGGAAGATTTCGACGGGACCAAAATTTTACTGGAAAAGGCCCACAATGCTTATATTGACACATCTGCGCTTCCAGACGGAATGCTTGGCAGTATCAAATCCAATCAGGTTGTCTCCATTGACGGACAGCTCTATTTTGACAATGAAACGCTTTACATTACACCGTTTGAAATTCTGATTGAAGACGGAAAAGACTTGATTACTTCGTTTGAAAAGGAAAAGACTTCTGAGAAAGAAAAGACTTCTGAGAAAGAAAAGACTTCTGAAAAAGAAAAGAAAACCGCTGATTCGGACAGTGATTATATACTTCCGCCGAGCGCTTCCCGTCTTCTAACGGACAGCGATATCAGCGGTCTGGATATCCGTGAAATTAATTATGCAAAGAATGAAATCTATGCAAGGCATGGGCGTCGCTTTCAGTCTGCCGAGCTTCAGAACTATTTCAACAGTAAGAACTGGTATCACGGAACCATCGACCCGAGTGCCTTCACCAATTCCATGCTCTCAGATATTGAGCAGAAAAATGCCGAATACTTGGCAGATATAGAATTTGGTATGGATTCCCGCGGTTACCAGCTTGACCAATAATGAACAGACATAAAAGGATAAAAAACTATGAAAAAAGCAACAGCAATGATTACTCTGCTGGTCGCGTGCACATTCATTGCCGCAGGATGCGGCAAAAAGGCAGAACCAGACACCACCGAAACGAACACATTGGACAAGAAAAAACAGGCGGAACAAGTTAAAATCATCGAAGAGCCCGACATAGAACCGCTGGCAGCCGATGAGCCCGATCCCCCCCAACCAGAAACACCCGAGAAAAAAGGAATCCTGATTGCATTGGATCCCGGTCATCAGGGGCCAAACGTAGACATGAGCGCCATGGAGCCCAACGCTCCCGGCTCAGATATCATGAAAATGAAAGCCACAGGCGGAACCAACGGAAGATTTTCCGGCATTCCGGAATACCAGCTTAACCTGGACATTGCCCTGATGGTTCGCGACCGTCTGGTTGAACAGGGCTATGACGTTATCATGACCCGAGAGAATAATGACACCGCTGTCAGCAATGCCGAACGCGCCATGATGGCAAATGACGCAGGAGCGGACATTTCCGTAAGAATTCACGCCAACGGCAGTGAAGACTCTAGCGCCAACGGCGCGCTGATGCTCATTGGTTCCGCAGAGAACCCCTATGTCGGCATTGTATATGACAACAGCTATCGGTTGGCTGAAAATATTCTGAACGCTTACTGTGCCGCAACAGGCATGCAAAATCTTGGAATCCAGCTTAATGACACCATGACCGGCATCAACTGGAGCCAGATTCCTGTCGTCATACTGGAGATGGGTTTTATGAGCAATCAGCAGGATGATATAAATATGGCAGATTCCGAATACCGTGAATCCATGGTCAACGGAATCATAAACGGAATCAATGTATACTATGGATTTTAACAATGGAGTGATAATATTTATGAAATCCAGAACTTTAAAAACAGTTTTCTTTGCAATACTGGCGGCAGCTTTGCTGCTCACCGCCTGCCATAAGGAAGAAGAAAAACCGGAGCCAACACCTCAGGACATTGTCATTAAAACAGACGACACAGACCTAGCTCCGGAAAGTGTTGAGGCAGACCCTGCCGAAGAACAGCCGGATACCCCGGTTGTTTTGACAGATTTAGCAGAGCAGATCCAAACCACCATCGCCTCTGTCCAGAGTACCGGTGCCACAGTCTCTGTCTATGTGGAACGACTCTCTGACGGTGCGCAGGTTTCTGTAGGCAGCCAGCCAATGCAGGCTGCAAGTCTGATTAAGCTTTATGTCGCAAGCTGTGCCTACGAACAGATGTCCACCCTGCTTGCCTGTGAGACTTACGCAGGAGAAACTGATGAACTCCTGAGGACAATGATTACCATCAGCGACAATGACTCTGCCAATGCACTGGTCACCCGGCTCGGCTCCGGTGATGCATTCGCCGGAATGGGTCTCATCAATCAGTTTTGCCAGATACACGGCTTTGCAGATACCCATATGGGCCGGCTAATGCTAGCTTCCAATGACATCGATGACAATTATACTTCGGTCAATGACTGCGGAAAATTTCTCCGGGAAATGTATGCAAATACACTGCCAGGCGCAGAATCCATCCTCAGCCTGATGCAGCAGCAGGAACGTACATTTAAGATCCCGGCCGGAGTACCGGCCGGAGTTTCCACTGCGAATAAGACCGGAGAACTTTCTGACGTGGAAAATGATGTTGCTGTCATATTTGCCGATAACGCTCCCTATATCGTCTGCGTTATGTCAAGCGGGATGAGTGATACCTATGCAGCGAGAATAATGATTTCTGAACTCTCCTCACAGGTGTATCAGTATATGTGTCCGTAAATGGATTATGTACCTACATCACCGGCCCCTGATAATACTCAACACCAAATTGCCGCAGCTTTGTAATCCGGGCTTCTTTTTCCGGATGGCTGCTGGCAAGGTTCGCAAAAAGTCCTTTCATATGACTGGCTCCGCAAATCCGGTCCAACGCTGCGCAGAGATATGTACCATATCCAAGTTCAGCCGAAAACCTGTCGGCCTCGAACTCATTTTCACGGCTGGACTTCATCACAAAGAGCACCCCAAGTTTTGTCCATACCCACATAAATCCAAGCACGAATACATTGAACATCATTCTGGACAATGTTATAGAAAGACTTCCAATGATTCCTTCATCCCCCATAAATGCACAGACAATATGTGCTATCACTTCTGTTATCGCTACCAGCACCTGAATAACCGTTACCATGACTGACACAATGATATTCCCTACGGACACTACAAGAATCAAATCCGTATCATGATGCGAGAGATGCCCGAATTCATGACCAAGAATCCCCACAATCTCATTGTCCGGCAGGCTTATCAACCCTTGTGTCACACATACGGTTCTTCTCCCTGTTGCAAATGCATTCGGCTCCGGCTCATCTGTGATGTATAGCTTCACATCTTCAGGAATCGAAGGATTTTGCTGCCGTGCCCTTGCATATGCCCGATTGAACAGCTTTGTCAGCCTGTCTGCATTCGGAGATATAGAGATATCCTGACATTTTGTCTGTCTTCGAAGCATCCACTCGCCGATTGGTGAAAGCGCAATCGTCAGGGAAATTAGATACAATACAACTCCTGCCATCCCCCCTGCCCATACCGGCAAGCCTAAGAACAATATCACGATTCCACTGATGATAAAGACATTTAAAATCAGATAAATAAATACCGGGATATTTGACTGCCGTGTCACGCTCTTAAAAAAATCATACAAATAAAAACTTCCTGAAGAACGGGCTGCTTCCGGAGTCCCTGCTGTTTTACCAGCCACAATCCCTGCATCTATTTTTCCACTTTCTGCCTCCGGCACTGTCGGGCTGATATCCAGAGCTTTGCCGCAATACCGGCAGAACTTCGCATTCTCTCCCAGTGGTTTCCCACAAAATCTACAAAATTTACTCATTTCACTTTCCTCTCATCATCCTGTAATCACCGATACTCTTCCACTTGAGCTGATAGCTCTACAGCAATCCACATATACTTCGATAAAATCATATCCTCCCCGCAGCGCCATAGAACGGGCTTTTTCAAGGCCGCCCGGCAGCGGCTGTCCGGTCTTGTAATGCTCGATAATACTTCCTGTCATGTCCAGTGTATGCACCTCATACGGCTTCCCAAGATAGCAGACAGATACGAAGCCCAGCAATATTCCCTGTAGCTCTATCTCTGGAAATTCATTCTTAATCACTTCTATAATACCGTCTACTTTATCTGCATTGTGGACATGGCCGCCTGCATCCAGCTGATGCATTGCTTCCATATAAGGCTTTGATCTTGGCCTGCGCAGGATTCTGTCCAGTTTCATCTTTTCCTGCTGACTTAATTCCTGTTTTGACTGCGTCTGTGGCCTTGTGTTCAAAGAAACTGCAGACTGCATCTGCTGTGGTCTGAATAATGGTCTTGGCATCTCTCATTCCCCCTCTTTCCTATATCAGTACACGCTTAATTCTCGGTAAAATCTCTGATATGCCTTTGGTATATTTGCAAGAATCTTTTCCATATAGTTTCGGTACATTTCTTCATTCAGATTTCCTGTTCTAAGAAGCTCTTCTCTTACCGTATCCAGAACAGAAAATGCAACATCATAGTATTCTCTCGATGTATCATATTTGGCATCTGCTCGCACACAGTACTTTTTATCATATGCCGCTTCGGAGAATTCCTGCTCCTTTGTCTGCATTTCACGAATAAGCTGTCCCGTCTCCAAATCCGCAAGCGCCCATACCGTCGGACGGTTTACCATTCCGGTTTGAATATCTTCCCTGTTATAAAAAAATATGAATGAAGCCAGATACCACTTCCCAGCCTCCTGCCTGAGAACCGGCTGTGAAACACTGTGCGAGATTTTAACACCATTTAAAATAGTTCTCTGAAGGTTTAAATTGACCGTCTTACTATCTTTCATCGTTTTTTTCTCCCTTTTATTCAAATCGGATTTTCATAAACGTACTGTCTTTAGTCTTCTCCTCAACGGCTGAAATAATCAGCTTCTTTTCCGCTTCTGTAATCGGAGCCCCCTCTGGCTCGCTCCATTCCCTTATTGTATCTTTAAATGCAACAAATCCATTTACAACTTTTTCACCGGAAATCTTCACCATCCGTTTATCCAGCCAGACCTTGATATAAGACATCGTACCTTTAATCTTTATTTCCATCTCACTCACTTCCTTTCATATATTTTCGTCTTAATATTTCCGGTATAAGAAATAGACTTTACAGATGAATTTTGTTTCAGATTATCCATTGTCTCCTCCCATTTTCCGGATTTCTGGAGTTTTTCATTCACCTTCACTTCAATATTTCCGTTACTCCTGCTGAATATTGTTTCGCTTTCTCCAGTTTTCGGATTGATGACGGTGATTTTTTCAACATTTTCATTCATCATCAGCCGTGGAAGTTCTTCATTTTCCCAAATATTCCCTTCCCGAAGGTTCTCGCCGACATAAGCCCTTACTTCTCCTGAGGCCTGCTCTGCGTATGAAGCCGATACTGCTTCCCACGTTTTTACACTTACCTCATCATCTACATCCCACTCAGGCATATGAATCTCTTTTGTCTCCAGTACTGTTTCCAAAGTGATGCCCCCATGTTGTTTTGCATATTCCGCTGCATTCTTATCTCCCGGGATTCTTACATTGTTTTCGTCTGCCGAGTCACATCCCGACCAGAAGACCGCAGTATCCGGTTCTGTTTTCAGCTTTTCTTTGACCTCTTCCGACAGCACAATTTTTTTACTCTCAGTTATCTCCGAGCTTGCGTTTATCATTGTTTTCTGAGTACTGGAATAGGGGGATTCCGAATATTCCTGCCTCATATTCACCTGAGCACCTGCCTCTGAAATATTATTTTTCAGAAATGTGGTATTATTTGTCGGCTGTGTTACACCACCTTTGTTTGAAATTAAAATCGCGGTAGGATCTTTCACTTTGTGAGTATCGTCCCCTTTATACATCTGCTCAAACTTATCCGCGTCAACATAATCCACACCGCCACCGGAATCTACAACCCGGAATCCCATCAGTTGCTCTCCATCACCATACACTGGGCTTTCTACAGTAATCCAATGATCTGAAGGATTCATCTGGAACAAACCACTATTCGTCACCTCGTCGCTCTCATCCCACAAGATAGCCGAATCGACACCTACAATGGCAACCGTATCGGAATCTTTTAGTCTTTCCGCCAGTTCTTCCGTACTTAATGCATTGCTATACTCATATACCTCTACCTGAAGATTATCTTCTGAACCCCTCACATTCTCGATCAGTTGAGCGACCTGCAGCGTTCCAGTTCCTCCGGCTTCTAACGGATTGGCACTCTGATAGCACAGGTTAGAATCCACTGCTTCCTCCAGCACCGCATTTTCCGAAAAACGATTCGAGTTGGTAACGATATTCAACGAATTTGCAACCGAAGTCGGCCCGCAGGTTCCCAAATATCCTAATTCATTATTGCCCTGACTGTAAGCAACATTCTCAAGTTGGTTTTTACTCAACGCTTCCAAGGCATTATTCTCTTTTTCCTCCATTTTTACCTGTTGCTCCCTCAAGCTTTCAATCTGTTCCTCCAACTCTGATTTCCGATCTTTCATTGCATTGTACTCTGTTAGCTGCGCCTTATAACTTCCATCTCGCATATCCGTAGTAATAAGGCTGTTGAACTTTTCATCCATTGCCTTATCCAGGTCGTTTCGCTCGGCTTCCAAATCTTCTATCTGCTGAGACATGCTCGCTGCTTCTGCCTCCGATGTCTCTACTTCTCTCGCTTCCTCTGCATCCGGCTTCTCTGTCTCGTTGGATTCTTCTGCTTCATTTGCCTCTTCCGCCTCGGTCACTTCTTCTGCATCCAGACCTTCCGCTTCGCCTGCATCCGACTCCTCAGCTTCGCTTGCTTCCTCATCTTCTGAAGTTTCCTCCGGCGTTTCCGCTTCGCCCGCTTCTACGCAATCGCTGTAATCTTCACCGCTTTCATCTTCCATCTCCAGCTCGCCCTCGCTGGTCTCATCTATGCATTCCTCATAAGATTCATAATCTTCCTGCGCAGCTTCTTTATATTCGCTGTCAGTTCCTTCTTCTCCCCCGGATACTTCAAACGTACAGTCACTGTAATCTTCATAATCGTCATTTACTTCTGCACCTGCAGCGGTATTCACTTCCGGTGTTTCAGAATTTTCTAACGTCCCGGAACCACTCTCGTAGTTTTCACTCATTTTACTGACTCCCATATATTCTTCATGCAACGTACGTTTCTACTCTGCGAATTGCGCATCTGCGCCACCAAACGCATCCACCAGAGAGGGCGGCAATTTTTCCATCACCGCTCTTCTGATACTACTCTCACATTCCTTTTAATTGCACTTCATTTGCTAATGCGCAGTCTTTCCTGCTAAACTATAACAATTCAGCTTATACTAACAATCTTCTTACTCTGGATTCTGTCTTCTTGGCAATCTCCTGATCACCGATAGGTCTTCCTGATGCAGGAACCGCACGCTCTTTTCCCCAATCACGAATCGCTTCAATCTTCTCAGGGCTGGTCTGAGAAAGCGGAACTACATTATTGAATGTAGAAATAATATTTTCTTCTGTCAGCTTGAATTCATCACTGGCCATAATCCGATATGCCAGCTCCCTCACCGTCGATTCAAGGTCTGCTGCGGTAAATCCTTCTGTAAACTCTACAATCTTTTCTGCAAAATCTCCGGTAAAATCAAACTGTAAATATTTCCTCATATAAATCTTCAAAATCTCACGCCGCTCGTCTGATATTGGTAAGTCTACAAAAAACAGCTCATCAAATCGTCCGCGCCTTAAAAGCTCTGACGGCAGCATAGAAACATCGTTTGCCGTCGCAACTACGAACACCTGCTTTTTGCACTCCTGCAGCCAAAATAAGAACTGGCCGACCATTCTTGTAGATACACCGCCGTCTCCGCTGCCGCCGGCTCCGGAAAGTCCTTTTTCAATCTCATCAATCCAAAGCACGCACGGCGCCACATTCTCAGCCGTTGTCAGTGCATCCTTCAGTTGCTGCTCTGTTTGGCCGACATACTGCCCCTGAACCGTTGCAAAGTCCAGACGGTAGAGCGGCATTTTCCAATTTGCTGCAATGGATTTTGCAGACATGGACTTCCCACAGCCCGGCACACCAACCAGAAGGATTCCCCTCGGTGACTTCAAGCCGCGCGCTTTCATCTCATCTCTCTTTTCAGGGCTCAGTAATTCTTTCTTTTCTTTCAGCCATTTTCGAAGGCCATCCAGGCCGCCCACTTCTTTTACACTATCGTCTACCTGTATCTTCTCCAAACCGGAAATATCAGAAAACAGCCGATCCTTTGCAAACCTGATTTCATCCAGATCTGTCCTGCGGATGCATTTCTTCGCAATCAATGCCGCAATCACATTCTCCGCTTCGATACGGGATACGCCGGACAATGCGGAAGCCGCTTCCCGAATGTCCGTATTATCCCACTCAATTGGAATCTCATTACGGTAGTCATCAATATATTCTCGGATAATCGAATACATCTCTTCTTCATTTGGAAGATCCAGGCTCAGCAGCATTCCCTGTCTCTGAAGCTGATTCCAAATACTATTCCCGGTCACAACGACAACCACACCGCCCGTTTCGTTCGCCAAATCCACCAGTGCCAGGAGCTGTCGGGCCTCAGAATTATCCCCGCTGATATCAGGCACTTCCGTAAGTATAATCGTCATATACTGCTTGCGCTGCATCTGCTCCATCATATAATAAATAGCCCCATAAAAGGATTTGTCCTCATTCATCGTCTTATCCGAAACAATGTCATAAATTCCCTTTGACAGGGTATGTACATAGAAAGGCAATGACAATTCCTCAGACACATCCTTTAATATCTCCAGCGTCCTTGCTTTCTCCATCGAATCTATTACAATAAACGGAATCCTTGCGATAGAATACTGCTGCAGGAGCTCTTTGCATTTTGCTGCATCACTCATTTTGCTTCCTCCTGTATGTTTTTCTTATATCAGTTCCCCCATGTCACTCTTAAAATGCGTTTACTCTGTGGTTTCGGATAATGCTTGACAGCTTACCACTATAATCCTGTTTCGCCGTATCCTCCAAAGAGCTCTGTATTTGATTTGCCTGGTCTAGGACAATCTGTACAAACTGTTTTCTCTGCTCCTCCGGAACTGCCGGAATGTTGACTGCCCTTGCCAGAAACGCAAGTTCTTTCCGCATATCCAGAAGAGCCTGTACCAAGCCGCCCTCACTGCCTCTGGAATGGGTCATATCCCGCTGGAACTTATCAGATGCCGCATTCAGACGTGCATTTGTGGCCTCTAAAAGCTTCCTGCTGAACCGCTCTGCAACACCAGACTGCCATTCAATCGTCCCCTGCTGCATTGCCTGCAGCACATCTGCATCATTCCCTTTTGCCTTATATTCCTTCAATACCTCGTTCCACTCCGCATAAGTATGTGGTTCTCTAATCATCTGCGTTTCCTCCTTACCACCACTTGAGGCGGTTCAATACTCCATTCCGGAAGTCCCCGCGCAAACGCAGAATCCTCTGCTTTCGCCTCTTCCGTCTGAATTGGTGCCGGATGAAATGCAAAGTTCCTTCGCGGCACTTTTCGGTCTCTCTTTGCGATTGCCTCTGCGGCAGGTGAAGCTTCCGACGTTGTCGGCTTTTCTTCCTTCACCGGAACAAAAGTGCTAGACCCCGGAGTCGGAGATACAGGCTTCGGTTCTGTGTTCTCCTCTGTTGCCGGAACAAATGGTTTCAGCTCTGGCTTCGATGCCGGATCCAGGACTTCCTGCATGGATTCCTCATACTTTGTTCCACATTTAGTACAGAATTTACTTTTTACCTCTGCATGGCAATTCGGGCAGATTCTGGGTGCCCGGTCTCCGCCTGCCCGCCGGGTATTCTGTGCATTGATAAACTGTGCTCTCTGTTTTGCATCCATCTGTCATTTTCCTCCTATGCATTCATCTTAATTCTTCGTGTAGAATCTGTCATTCTTTTCACATACTGTTCAGGAGAAAGACTGTCAATCAACTCTAATACATGCTCGCTCTCTTCATCTCGTTCTTCAAATTCCATACGGAAATCCACCACCTCTGCCAGCGTTGCGCGTATAATCTGTATTCCGTTCTTACGCATATCTTCATACTGATTTTCTGTATTCTGCCGCTGTGTCTCAATATTTTTCTTAGAGGAGAAATGATTAAATACCATTCCAATACCCGCAACCGCAGCAACCAGCCCCATGAAAATACTTCCCGTAACCAACATAATCAATCCCAGGGCGGCAATTACACCGCCGCCATACAGGCAAAACTGTTGGAAACCTGACAGTACCAGCTTAGAGAGCGCGTCCGCTTTTGCTCTGTCAATATTGCTGTTATAAACGGCAACCAGCTCATTTTCATTTTCGCCGTCTCTTGTAGAAGCCGAGTAAATTCTTGCCCCGTTTGCCTCCAGATGTATCTCAATCTCATTTGGGATCTTGCTTCTGTTTGTTGCAATGATATCCTCATATGCATTCGCAACCCATTCCTTAGAAAGCGACAGCGCAAACTTCTGTGTGGATACGCTGGAATTTGTGCTTTCCGGCTTCATTGCCGCGTCTGTCAGAAGCTGAGTGAAGTCTTTGTGTGTCTCGAACGCAGAATCCTCAACGCGCATGGATGCCTCCGCACGCGGTCTATCTCCCGCATAGTCAATGATAAACTGATTCAGCGTTTCTTCTTTTCTGAGAGGGATCTCTTCATCATCAAAATCCGTTACAAGTGAATTCAGAATATCATCCAATTGTTGCTTTACTGCTGCCGAAGAACCCTGCTGCTCAAAAATATTTGCGAAATAATTAAATACGATTGCATGGAGATGCGCTCCCTCCATAATATCCTGAAGCACCGGCCATGTATCGCTGTATTTTTTCAGATAAGTATAGTCTGATGCCTCCAACGGTTTTCTCTTCTGGTTGATTGCATCCGACCACTGTTGTGTCTGACGCTCTACGAACCCAGCCTTTTCCTCCAACTGGGCAATCCATTTTTCAATATGGTTCGCCACAACGCCCTCGGAATCAACACCCAGCAGCCCGCTCGCATAAGCGTCCAGCATGATAATACATTTCCTGTCCAGGTTCTCCGCATCCTGGTTCTCAAAATAGCGCTTTGCCCACTTCAGGCACGCCTGCTTGCGATTTGCTCTCCTGCATACAAGTGCGAATAAAAGAGAAGTCTTCTCATCGTCACGCTTGATTGCCTCCTTTAATGCCCTTTCTGCGATATCCGGTTTGTCATTGATCCATGCAGCAATCGCTACCAGACATGGCGCAAGCCAATAATTCGGAGAAGTCAGCATCATTTCCTCTGTTACATCTGTAATCGTATCCTTTTTTACGATTCCCAAATCATCCGCCTGAAGCACACCGGTTGTCGTTCTTCTTATTTCGCTATAATGGCCAAAACGCTTTTCTAACTCCTGGCGAATCTTGACAATCCGTATTTCTGCTCTCTGCAGTTCGCCCTCTTTTTGTGATGCCAGAACGAAATCGCGAAACTCTGACGTCAACTTCGCAAGTTCATCATTTACAACAGAAACATTACTGTTTACTGTGTGAATATTATGATCCAATGTAGCGATATTATCGAATACAATTTTCAGATTTTTCTCAATTGCATCCAGATTTGCCTGCTGAATTACTCTCTCTGACATGTTTTAGTTCCTCCTCTTATCCCTTTGTAGTTTATACTCAAGATAGTCAGCAAGTACTTTTTGCTTATGACCATCTTTAAGTTCTTTTGCTGCTTCCAGTATCTGTCCCAGAACACATAATTCCAAGAAAATATTGTCTTTTAGCACTTCCTTCATCAGTCCGCAGCTTACAAAACCGTACAACGCCTCCGGGCGGTACTGTGCACTGCGCCACTTTGCCGCAACCTTCGAGGCCACCAGCCTCTTCTTTTCAAGAATCTGTAGCGCCTCTTCTTTATATGCACATCTCTTTTGGCAAAATGTACAGCCCATATGGAATGCCTCATACTGTCCGGATTCTTCTGTTAGATCCCACACCTGTTTTCTAACTTCTCGGATGACCTCGGCTCTGTCATAATTATAATATGCTTCCACCAGGGGCAGCTTGACGCATTTCGGACGGCTGTCCCCTTCCGCGTACACTGCTGCATAGCCTCTTCTGAGAGAACTCAGATATTCCATCTGCTCCGGAGTCATATTCATTGCACGTCCCATAGCCTCCCGGTCTTCATGCGCTACGGTACGATGAACGATCTTCAGATTTGTATTTTTAATCGTATCCGGTGCCAGTTTTGTAGGAATCTGATCCGCAATGAAGATACCCTGCCCATACGTCCGGATTTCCGCGAGCATATTACAGAAAAACTCAACGGACTTTGCCCTTGTATTCCCACCTTCGCCGGTTTCCGGTACATTTTTCAGAAGACGGTGTGCCTCTTCCACCATCAAAATGTGCTCCAGCTTCTTGCTTCCTTCTGTCATCTGTGACTTGCGGTACTCATAAAGCTGAACCAGCAGGATACCGATGACAAAAGACTTCGTCTCATCATCTCCGAGGTCTTCCAGTTCCATCACGACCGGTCTAGAAAGCAGTTCCCCAATCGGCACAGACTTCGGCGTATTCAGCATTGCACCCTTACCGCCTATCATTAGAGAGTTGATTCTTGCCTGCAGCGCCGCTTTCACATTGGACTGTACTTCATTATGATATCCGAGCCGGTCTACCACTACGTCAATCTTTCGATACAAATCGCTCAGACACGGATAATCCGTGAAACCATATCGATTCGTATTTTCCACAATATCCCAGCCTCGGTCACTGTAAACCTCGTACACAGCCGTCTCCAAAACATACGGCATCGGTGCGTATAAATCAAATGCCGCCTTAAATGTGGACAGCAGATAATCAATATGCGTCTGAAGCGATATCCCCGGATTCGCCTCAAACGGATTAATCCGGTACTTTATAGATGTACTCTGTGCCTCATCTCCCAGCGTAAACACAAGTAAATCCTCAAATCCCTTCAGATTTCTGAGTTCCCAGTACTCACGCTTTGCAGACTCGATGACGAGGAACGGAACTTTCTCACTCCTCTGCGGAAGCGCCCACAGCTTATTCAAAAGAGACTTAGCTGTGTTAGTCTTTCCGCCTCCGGTGATTCCGATGATCAGCGTGTGCCGCGTCAAATCCTCTCTCTCAAACAGATAACTGTTGTCCACTTCAGCAGTCTTCCCCCCGCCGACCATGCGGATGGCACCTATTTCCAAGGGACAAGCGATTCTGTCTCTTTCCCGTCTTGCCACATCAAACTCGACATATTCATCAATGTAATATCCCGGGAATTCCTTTGTCGGAAGCTGGCACAGTGTTCCCAACTGGTCACTGTTCAGAATTGTCTGAAACCGATAAATGTACATGGCGATATCATGCACAAAATTGTCGCTTTTCCATCTTCCCAACGGATGCAGCTCCGGGTTCGGAAGAATGTCCGCCATCATGTATGTATTCTCAATAACTTCTCTGATAGAATTATATTCAATAGTCCGAATCGGCTCCGGTCTGGATTCCGGGCCTGAAAATGCCGCTTTTACAAGATTCCCAAGTTTCCTTGCGTCCTCCTGTGTATCCGCCGCATAATATCCGTTGACCCGCCACATGCCGCGGCCCACTCCGTCTTTGATATATTTTTCCATAATCTCAAGGTTTTCAAAATAATTCTTACTGTGAAAATCCTGCTGCTCCGCGGAAATATTGCCCTGAGCTCCGCCTGTAAGCGTCTTATGAATCTGCTGGAATACCTGGCCCATCTCTTCCAGTATCCGGTCATGCCCAAGCGATGCCACAACACTGCTTAGCCCTGATGCCAGCACAAGATAGGTGAAACGCCGCCCCAGCATTCCACAGCAGATATTCTCAATCTGAAGGTTTTTCTTTGCAAGTTCCGGACGGAATTCCATCTTGTTCGTTGGAATTCCGGAAAATAAACCTCCATAACTACGCGGACATGCACGCAGCGGATTCTCAGCCTCTGCCACCTGAATCCCCGGATAGACAGCCTCCAAAGAAACCTTTAGACTCTGCGCAAACGCTTTTGCCACACCAAAATAGAGGTTGACCCCTTTTTCATCCCCGATGATTGCATGGGCAAACGGAAGGTTATACCGCACACAACTGCTCAGGATGTCCCCCATCAGCGTGCTTACATCCAACTCCTGTTCCGTTTTCCAGAACCGGGTAAGTCCGGCAATCTTGAAATATGACATATTGTGGCATTCCTCATAGCCGTCTGAAAGGAAATTTCCGTTTGAGATCATATCCAGGTCTTTTCTGACGACTGCCTTATTCTTTTCTGAAGATGTATATGTTCTCCCCTGAAGCATAGCGTTCCCTCCTCCTTACAATAATCGTTCAGCCCTGCGGCTGAACGATTGCTGAATCTTCCCTTAGAACATATCTTCCTCAGTCCCTTTTTGATATAGAAAAAATAATTCCCAGTATCAGAGCAAAAATCTTCAAGATCAAAGGCAGGTTCAACAAACAAATTACTATCACAACCACCCAGATAATTCCTTTCGCTCCAAGAGACAATGCCGCTGCCCCTACAGCCAGCAGAATCACTGCGGAAACTGCCCAGACAACGACCGGGGGGATTGCACCATATGCAGTTACGATACTACCGCTGGCAACATTCTTTATCTTCGAAGCTATAATTACATTATGCCTATCTCTTGCACCGTATACCTCTACTTCATTATTCTCCGATACAACACCTGTATTGACCTTACCGTAAATGTTCACCTGATCGCAGGCATTCCCCATCGCATTCACAGACTGCCCTGTGTAATCCGGAAATACCTGGAAGGTCGTGATATCATCATTAATTGTCAATGGCACTCCAAAAAACAGGCACCGGAGCACCTTTAAAAGAAACGGATGCTGCTCATGATCCGAGGCCACATTTTTAATAATTCCCTTTGCCACATAGGGAGTTGACGCAGAAGCACTCTGGCTGCCTCCGCTTCCGGCGGACTGACCGGTAGTTCCCGGCGTATGCACCGGAGCCTGTCCCGGCCGATACACATGCACCTGGCTTTGCGGCTGTTCCTGCACATCTGTCTCGCCCTGTTCCTGCACGATCGGCGGCTGGTTTCCGACCAGCACTCTTCTGCTGCGGCTTTGTCCAGGGATGTAGGCGGCTTCTTCCTTCTCCTGTACAGGTGCCATCTTCCGTCTGTTTCTGATTGCACCATACGAAGACCTTGGCTGTTCCTGCGTCCTATTCCCACCTAACTCAGAAAGATAAGGGTCTTCTCCCAAAGCACAAATATCACATACGTCTCCCGGATGTGCAACCTCATTCATTCCGCAAATACGACACTTATTCCCCATCTTCCTCACTCCTTATGTATATTTCGATGTAATTCGATACATTTCTACATAATTATACACCCTGCATATATCCCATGCAAGGAAATTAATAAATGGATAGTCCGGCATAATAATTGAACGATTATTCTTCATACTCCACAATATATCCGACTTTCTGGCTGAACTCCTGCACAGCAGCCGGAATGTCCTCCGGCCCGTCATTCAACACCCATCGGCCTTCTCCTGAATAATAGAAAATGTTCAGATACGACTCTGCGATATGCAGGTTCGGATCCTCATAGCTTGGCTCACCCGCCATCCATTCTCCATTGCACCATACCTCTTCATTCCCGTTTAGTTTTTCCCCATAGACCTTATTATTCTCATCTACCCAGTAATACGCGTTCTCATTATCAGCTTTTCGGCCTCCAATATAGAAGTGTATTTTATCGTACCCTCTGTTTGAAATCTCCTTCAGTATATAATCATACTCTTCCCTGGAATTGATCCTGGCCAGATATCCGCCCCTTTCAGACGAATCACGGTATGCCTGGTTCCATCCGCAGTCCTTTATTACAAACTCGTATCTGTGGATTCCTCCTTCCGTCTCGCCATAAACTGGCTCTTCCACCACTTCTATCTCATCCTTTACCTGTTTCACAGCTCTCGTATCTGGTTTGCTATCTGCCGTATCCTCCAGTTCAACCGCTGTATTCCTTTCATCTGCGACAGTCGGCTGTACCGCATCTGGTTTCAGTTCCTTCTTCATAAATGAATATTCGATAATCGCTCCTCCCAGGACCACCACACAGGCAATGGACACAATCAGATACAGTTTTTGCTTTCCATCCTCATTTCCATTTTTGTTTACTTCCGCCAAGCTTGCCCCACATTCCGGACAGAATGCCGCCTCCTCCGGTATCTGGCTGTTACAATTCCTACAGATCATCACTTTTCCTCCTCTTCCTGTATTCTCCACTTTACTCTCAATATGCGCTTCACCGATTCATCAATCCGTTCCTCCCTCACCGTACCATCCCGCACCGCTCCTAACAATGCCTGATAGGCTTCCTGAAAAACCGCAGGCTCCAAAATCATATCAACGCCAGCCTGAACCGCCATAACTGCCGCTTCCGCAGAACCATAATTATTGACGATTGCCCCCATATTCATCGCATCCGTAATTACAATCCCGTCATACTGCATATCCTGACGCAAAAATCGGCCGGTCAGGACCTCCGAAAGACTGGCAGGAGTATCATTCCCTGCAATATTCGGATAAGACAGATGCCCTACCATGACAAACTCCGCCCCTGAGTCAATCCCTGCCTGAAACGGCTTCAACTCACAGGCGTTCACTTCCTCAGGCGTGCGCAGCGAATATGCGAAGCCTTCATGTGAATCCTCTACGGTTGCCCCATGCCCCGGGAAATGCTTTACCGTCGCACAGATGCCGCACTCCGTTAATCCCCTCACAGCCTCTGACACCATAGACGAAACCAGATCTATGTCCGAACCAAACGACCGACTTGCAATCACTGTGTTTTCTGGATTCAATAGAATGTCTGCATCGGGTGCAAAGTCCACATTAAACTGATACTGTGATAAATACGTACCAAGCTGGCTTCCCGCCTCATATGCTCTTGCCGGATCCCCTGACGCACCAATCAGGCTCATATCTCCCACATTCTGTACCGGAAAATTCGGATTTCCCGCAATCCGAGTCACTGTTCCTCCTTCCTCATCTACGCAGAGGAAGGGAACAAGGCCAATCCGCTCTCTGCTAAGAGAATCCAACTGCATATTCAGGTTTACAATCTGTTCTTCCGACTGTATATTGTTTCCCATAACCATGATGCCACCCACCGGATACGCCTGAAACTGTTGCCGTGTAATCTCCCCGACCTCCGTTGTGTCCTGCACACCTGTAAATGCATCCAGCGCCAAGACAAACATTTGCGCAACCCTTTCCTCCAGTATCATCCCGCTCAGTCGCTCTTGCACCCATGCTTCTCTGCACTCTTCCGGCGATTGCGGAGACATCTCCGCCTGCTCCGCATCCTCTTTTTCCAGAAAATCCCTTTTCTCTTTTTCAAGCTCGTCAATCGCCTGCTTTTCCCGGTTTCCGCACGCCGCTGCTGACATCACGGCCACTACTGCCAGCCCACATGTCAATATTCGTTTCCATCTCATTCCCATTGCTCATCTCCTGATTGTTTTATCTAATGATTATAACACTTCTGCAAATCTTATGAAATACTTTTTTGGATTCCCACCTTCCTGTTCTCAGACGGCGTACACCAGTAACGACTTTTAAACGTAAACTTTGCAGATTTAGCGACTAACTTTAGTTTACATTGATAATTTTTCATCCCTGTTTTTGTTGTTTAAATCGGTATTTTCTAGCCTTTGTACACAATTTTAATTA
>VSNK01000081.1:11918-19437 GCA_009774255.1 Faecalicatena sp. | reverse complement strand
GAGCAGCAACATTACTGTATTGGTAAATGGTGCTGTTCCGGGACTTACCAAATCATTCGAAAGGAGAAATTCATCATTATGAAGTATGTAATTCTCGGCGGTGTGGCTGCCGGAACAAAAGCGGCCGCAAAGCTGAAACGCTGTGACCGGAACGCAGAGGTCAAGGTCTATACCAAGGGCGAGGACATTTCTTATGCCGGATGCGGGCTTCCCTACTACATAGGAGGTGACATTCCGAACCGGGAGAGCCTGATTGTCAACACCCCGCAGCGTTACTCCGGACTGACGGGGGCGGAGACCTTCACAGGCTGTGAAGCTGTGGGAATTGACAGCGCAGGCAAGACCGTTTCTCTGAAAAAGGCTTCCGGCGAAGCGTTTACGGAAACCTACGACAAACTAATCATTGCCACAGGGGCAGTTCCCTTTGTTCCGCCGGTGGACGGTGTAAATCTTCCGGGCGTATTCTGTGTGCGCACCCCGGATGATGCCGTAGCGGCACGTGCCTATGTGGAAGAGAAGAAATGCCGCAAGGCCGTTGTCTGCGGCGCCGGCTTTATCGGACTGGAAGTGGCGGAAAACCTGATGGCACAGGGGCTGGAGGTGACGGTCATCGACGCGGCTTCCCAGATCATGCCCAACGCTTATGACGCAGAAATGGCAGATTACGCGAAGAAGCAGCTCAAAGCAGCGGGAATGCGGGTGCTGACCTCTACCAGCCTGAAAGGGATCGAGGGCGCGGAAAAAGCGGAGAAGGTGCTTACCGATAACGGTTCTCTGGCCGCGGACATCGTGATCATGGCCATCGGTGTACGCCCTGCCACCGCATTTCTGAATGATTCCGGTCTGGAAATGTTCAAAGGCACGATCCTGACAGATGCGCAGATGAAGACGAATCTGCCGGATGTCTATGCCGTCGGCGACTGTGCCATGGTAAAAAATGCGTTGACCGGGCAGGCGCAGTGGTCCGCTATGGGTTCGACCGCCAATCTGGCAGCCCGCGCCATGGCGAAATCCATGCATGGAGCCGGAAGTGGCTACGGCGGATGCCTTGGAACCGGTGTTGTCCGTCTGCTTCCAACCTTGAATGGAGGACGTACCGGACTTACGGAGGAACAGGCGAAAGCCGCCGGCTATTCCGTGACCTCCGTGATCTGTGTCGTGGATGATAAGGCTCATTACTATCCGGGCGCTTCTTCCTTTATCATCAAGCTGGTTGCGGAGACGGCTTCGAGAAAACTGCTTGGCCTGCAGGTATTTGGCGCGGGTGCCGTGGATAAGATGACAGACATTGCCGTTGTGGGAACCTCCCAGGGCATGAAGCTGGATGATTTTGACACTCTTGACTTCGCGTATGCTCCGCCGTTCTCCACTGCGATCCATCCGTTTGTCACCGCATGCTATATTCTGGAAAATAAGCTCGACGGAATATTCACTTCCATGAGCCCCGCAGAGTATGCGGCGGGCGCCGCGAAGGGCTATACAATCCTGGATGTGCAGCCAGCGCCGGCTCTTCCGAATGCGCGCTGGATTGACCTTGCGGCTGTCAGCGGCCCCATCGAAGGGCTGGAAAAGGATGCCCCGCTTCTGCTCGTATGTGCGAAGGGCAAGAGAGGATATTTCCTGCAGAACCGCCTGAAATCCTTCGGCTATACCAACACAAAGGTGCTGGAGGGCGGCGCGTTCTTCAACGATGTCAAGGTTCCTCGCAGCGGAGCGAAACTTTCCGCGGATGAAATCAAGCGGGTCAAAGGGCTCGGCTGCCTGCAGGATAAGCGCTATGACGACGTATTCAATGTGCGTGTGATCACCCGGAACGGTAAGCTGACCGCCGAGGAGCAGATGAAGGTCGCGGAGGCGGCAGAGAAGTTCGGTTCCGGCGAAGTAACCATGACCACCCGTCTGACATTGGAGATCCAGGGCGTACATTATGACGATCTGGACGCGATCTTCGCTTTCCTGGAGGAAGCGGGACTGAAGACCGGAGGCACCGGTTCCAAGGTTCGTCCGGTGGTATCTTGCAAGGGTACGACCTGCCAGTACGGCCTGATCGATACATTTGCCCTGTCCGAAAAGCTGCATGATCTGTATTATATTGGCTACCATGATGTGTCCCTGCCGCATAAATTCAAGATCGCGGTGGGCGGATGCCCGAATAACTGTGTAAAGCCGGATCTGAACGACCTTGGCATCATCGGCCAGCGCCAGCCGGAAATCGATCTGTCCAAATGCAAGGGCTGTAAGAACTGTCAGGTTCAGAACAACTGTCCGATCAAGGTGGCGGAGCTGGTTGACGGTAAAATCCGGATTTCCCCGGACAATTGCAACCACTGCGGACGCTGTATCGGCAAATGTCCGTTCGGCGCGGTGAACGAATCCGTGATCGGCTACAAGATCTGCATCGGCGGACGCTGGGGCAAGAAGGTTGCCGAAGGACGGGCACTTGGCAGGATCTTCACCACCGAGGAAGAGGTTGTCGATGTGGTAGAGCGGGCAATCCTGTTCTTCCGTGATGAAGGAAAGTCCGGAGAGCGTTTTGCAGATACCATCGCAAGATTGGGCTTCGAATATGTGGAAGATAAATTGCTGAACAGCACAATTGATAAAACGAAGATTCTTGAGAAACATGTGGTCGGAGGCGCGACCTGCTGATTCTTGGGAACATACGGCGGTGACATATGAAAAGGGGGCGGAATCGGATATTTTCTCCGATTTCAGCCTCCTTTTTTGTTCTATAGGAAACTTCTCCGAATTTTCCTATAGAACAAAAACCCTCCGGGGGATGCGCACTACGCGCATAAGGAAAATGGCTGCTGCCGCAGCCGCGCTTCGGCACGAGTGTGCGTCTTGACGCACACTTTTTTATTCTATAGGAAACTTCTCCGAATTTTCCTATAGAACAAAAACCCTCCGGGGGATGCGCACTGCGGCGTACAAGGTAATTGTCGCTATACGACCGCCGCAGGCGCGAGTTTCGCAAGCGAAACTCTTTGTTCTGTAATTTTTCATTTTTTTCTGCCCGAACCGGTATATTCATTGACAATCGGCGGCACCTGTGACATCAGATTGTCAATGTCCTCATACATGGCGCTCTTTGTCGTCCCCAGCCTGCCTGCCAGATTGATATGCTTTATCACATCCTGATACTGTGACTTGATTCGCTCAAAAAATCCGCACAACTCATCCAACGCATTCTTAGACTCCTCCACGACCCCTGAAATCTCCGTCCGTACCTTCGAAGCTCCATCCGCGGACTGCGTGATCTCATCAAACATTGTGTAAGTTTCATTTACCTTTTCTATGCTCTCTCCCAGCGCGTGGCGGGAAGCCGAGATATTGCTGTTGAGAAGCTCTGTCCCCTGCTCCACATCATAGACACCGGAATCTACTTCCCCGGTCAACTCTTTGATCTCGTCCGCCAGAGACTTTACTTCCACCGCGACCACTGCGAAGCCCTTGCCCTGTTCGCCTGCGCGGGCCGCTTCAATCGACGCGTTGAGTGCCAGAAGATTGGTCTGCTCAGCGATCGATACGATTTTGCTGGTACATTGCTTGATCTTTTCCACGGCCTTCTGCAGATCCTCAAAGGTCGTTTCCATCTCGCTGAAATAGGATTCCACATGCATGGAGCTGGATTTCAGCTCCTCCACACCGCCCTGGGCACGGACCACGGACTGGTCGATCTTCTCCTTTACCTCTAAAAATTCGCCGGACACCTGTTCAATACTCAAAAAATTCTGTCCAAACTCCTGCAGATGCCCCTGAAAATTTTCCGCCTCCGAAAGCACCTTTCCGAAGGAACCGCCGATCCGGTTCAGTTCCCACAGGGATTCTACCTCCTTGTGCACAAGCTCGGTATGATAGTCCTTCAATGTATTCATAACATGCAGTACCGGAGTCAGGCTTTTGGGCTTCTCAGAATCGCTAATTTCCTTTCTGCCTTTTTTCCAAAACAACATAATTTTCCCTCCTTTTTCATTTGCGCACTCTAAAACTCTTTGTATCCGGATGAGAGTGCTATATTTGCCTATTCAAAAGCAACACAGGTCATGGACTGATTTACAAACCGATTGTTGTAGTGCTCTCCATATCCTATGAGACCCGCGTGGCTGCCTAATATGCTCATCTCATTCAGATATTCCTGCATATAGTGCTCCTGCGTGAACAGCAGATATCTGAACAGGCAGTTCACTGAAAATACGGCCGAAATATTGGGAAAATCACGTTGTATCATGCGGACGGTATTTTTTACTGTTGCCCTGTAATCTCCCAGCTCCAGCAAAACCAGCACATCCGAATCATTTACCTGGCGGAAGCAGGAAAGGGCGTCGCCCTCCACCTCTTTGATCGATACGATGCAGGTATCGTCCCCGTTCAGCTTCCCGAAGGGATTCTTGAAAGTCTGAGTCGTGATATCCTTCTCCGAAATGTGGAGAATATCCTGGTACACCTGTCTGGCAGGCCGTCCGTTGAGGGCACCCAGGATGTACTTTGCCTTATCCGTGCGTGAGGCGATAAAACGGTAATTTTTCATCTGATGGTAAATATTCTCCTTATATGCCTTTACCCTGCCGTTCTCATTTCTGACCATGGCATAGGCTACGGCGTCCTCATAGACCCTTCCGTTCGCCGAAACCTTGCCCGCATCCCCTGTACCGCCTACCAGAGAAATATTTCTATTTTTTAATACGCTGTAGATGGTAGTCAATACACAAGCATCATTGCCGGTGCAAAAATCGATACATACGGTATCCCGCTCCGTACCGTTTACACTAATTACATCCATCTCCAGCCGGTCAATATACTTTACAGGCATAACCGATACTTCTTCTAATACATTTACCGCGGCGCTGACCCCATCAGAAAAGGCAATGACGCCGACCCCTTTTTCCACAACTCTTGTATCATAACACATGCCGACACAGCCAATGCTCGGCACTCCCGGGAAAAGCTCCTCCAGTTCTTTTACATGTGTTTCGAACTGGTCGCCGTTCGAAAACAACATAATCAATTGAGGCCTGCCCACCCCGCTGACTGCTTCCTTCAGATCTCCACGCTGGCTCATCCCAAAAAACTGTTTCATAATGCCGCCTCTCTCTTTCATTCGTATTGAATACTTTGTTCATAATAAGAAAACACTGTATCTATTATAAAGGAAGAGACTATGACACGTCAATTACATTTTTTCCAGCGCAAATATCCTCTATTCGAATTCAATATCTCCTGATTCGACTTCAATGTTGATTGACCCCCCTGACTTTCCTTCTGCCGTGTAAACTGCCTCGCTGTCGTAGGCAATATGGCTTCCCGGCGCGCCCTTGGGCAGAGCAATACTTCCGTATTCACTGTGCGCGTTGACGGAATACTCCGAAATGTCTTTTGGAAGCTTGATCTTCACATCGCCGTAAGCATTCTTACAGGTCAGGTCGGTCAATTTCACGGCATCCAGGCGGAGATTCCCGGATTCCAATTCAAGCTCTGCTGTCTCCGCAGATAATTTATCCAGCGTGACACTGCCGTATTCTGACTTTATGGCCAGGCTTACGGAAGTGAGTTCATCCGCCTCCATCGCTCCGGACTCTTGCGTAATATCCGCGTCCTGAACTGACGCCTTTTCCAGAACGATATCTCCATATTCGTTTTTCAGCAGCAGATCCTGCGCGGTAAGCTCCTCCGCTTTGAAATCTCCGGATTCCAGATCCGCTTCCAGATCCTCGAAATTCATGCTCCTAAGCTTTACATTTCCATAACTGATTTCCAGCTCCGTATCTCCAAAGGTAAGGCTTTCCATAGATAGGTCCCCGGAATCATTGTACACATGCAGACTGCCCATGTCTGCGTCCTCCGGTATATACAATGTAACGTATGTCTTGATATCCTGACCCGAAACCATTGAGCCAAAATAGAAAAAATTAACTCCGATGCGGCGCGAATCACCTGTATGCTCCAGGAACAGGGTATCCTTCCTGACATCGCAGGAGGGTTCCCCGTAATCGCCGTCCAAATGATATTCCAAATAGAACCTGTCATCGTCGGAGGGCAGAATCTGAATGTCCGCATAGGAGCCGATCCGGATATCCACATTCGAAAATTGATCAAGCTTTGTTTTTTCCAGAGTCCAGACTTTACTCTTTGAATACGGAGAACCAATCCCGTTTCTGTTCCATACGACACCCGGCCGGCCTCCAAGCAGCATCCCGGCTCCAAGCAGGATCGCTCCTGCAACCACTATGCATGAAGAAATCAAAATCAATTTTTTAGTACTTGTTTTCATGCCTTCGACCTCCTTTTGTTATATTCCCCAAAGACTTCGATGTTTTTCCCAGAGCCCACCGGCAGAGATGAAAGGAGCCGTACACAAAGAGAATGCCCAGCCCTGATGTGATCAGCCCCATCCCGAGAGTGGCAATCCCGTCCGCAAACGAACGGAAGGTCAGAACCGCCCCGCCCACAAGTCCAAGGATTCCTCCGGCGACCGTGCATACCGCTGCCAGAAAGATGGCAAACAATATGGAAAATATGGTGAGCAGCAAGGCAAATACCACACAGATGACTGCCAGCAGCAGGGGAAGCGCGATGGGCGCGGCGCAGACGCCAAGAATCCCAACCCAGACGGCGTGTAAGCCACGCTTTACTGTCTTCGGCGGCTCTTCTATATTCTTCTCTGCCAGGTTCATAATCAGTTCACGGGAGGCCTCCTCCGGAGAACCCAGATCCCGGATCGCATCCTGTTCATGCTCCGGACCGGCCTCATTAAAATATTCTTCAAAGTACTCCATAGCCCTGTGATAATCTTCTTTTGGCAAATGCCGCAGATTGTGGGCCAGTATGTTCATATAGTCTGCTCTGATCATTTTTCGCTTCCTCCCTTCACTATGTCGTCAATGATCGTCTTGTAGCGCTCCCACTCCCTGGAAAGCTCTTCCTGGCAGCGCCTGCCTTCCTCAGTGATCGTATAGTACTTCCGGTTCCTGCCCTGATACTGCTGGTCGTAAGTCTCCAGGAAATGCTGCTCCTGCAGACGCCGCAGAACCGGATAGAGCGTGGAATCCTTGGTATTGGCAGCCCGCTTGATAATCTGGCTGATCTGGTAACCATAGGTGTCCGCTTCCGCGATAACCGATAGAACAAGCAGGTCAAACATAGGCGCATTTAACGGAAATGTCATGTTTATCAGTCCTTTCTTATATTTTTTGAAAATATATGTTTTTCTAATTCATATATTTTATTTGTTTATATTATATTTTATATAATATGTTTTGTCAATAGGGTTATTCATAAAATGATGCTTAGATGTAAAAAAGTGTGCGTCCCCCGGAGATTTTTTGTGCTATAGGAAAATTCGGAGAAGTTTCCTATAGCACAAAAAAAGGCATGCCTTAATCTGGCGTGCCTTTTTTCAAATTATTTTATTTTCTTCTCAATCTCGCAGCTGTGGGGCTTATTTTTATTATTTCTGTCATAATTGATCCCCACAAGCAGAATTTCCCCGGCGTAATCCTCAAGCGCCTGCGTATATTGC
>VSNK01000081.1:0-11908 GCA_009774255.1 Faecalicatena sp. | reverse complement strand
TGCCTGTCTTTTATCTGCCGGATCGCCGCACCTGCGGACCGGCCATATTTTAATTCCACCACGAGCGCGGGTTTGCCGGTATGCGGCAACGGAAGAAAGACAATGTCCGCAAAGCCCTTCCCTGCCGGGAATTCCCGGATGAGTTTATAGTCTTTTCTTGCGCTGTAGTATGCCAGGCCGATTACATTGGACCATCCGCCGACACTCATCGCGTTCTCAAACTCCCTGGTAATTTCCTTATTGGGGATGAATGCCTCCTCCGTCCGGAAGTCATACCCGAGATAGCCCAAATGAATCAAAAGCGTCAGTATATCGTCCTTAATTTTAAAATTGCGCATATCGTTCTGAAAGCTTAACGTGTTGACCTTCACGCGCCCGCCGCCAAGCATCCTCACTATGTCGGAGCGCAGCCCGTCAAAATCCATATCGATATAAATTTTCAAAGCTTCATATGTCTCCGTAGAGGTCCAGTAGCTTGAATACTTACGGCACAGCATTGCCTCCACTACAGACCGCGGGTTATAGACATGCTGAAATTTTGTGAACCGATATCCGTCATACCAGCTGCCCGTCTCGGCAAAGCTCATATCATACCGCCTGCACAGCGCCCTTACCTCATCCTCCGTAAATCCGGTATACTCCTCCAAGTCTTTCTGGTCTGTCATTGAGAATTCCCGGAACATATTCAGCGCGGAATGCTGTCCGTACTTCTTGACCGGCAGGATCCCTGTCACATAAGCAAGCGCGACATAGGGCTGGTCTTTCAGAAGATCCCGCAGGAAATCGAGATACTGCTTCTGCAGCGCCTCTGACTCCTGCCTCTCCCGCATCACGCAGTCCCATTCATCAATCAGAAAGATAAAACGCAAAAACAGTGCTTCCACAATTATTTTACTCAAAATCCAAGGTGATGTCAACAGTCGCAAAAATGGGGCAGATGTCATCGCCCCATCAGTTACAGGTCACACCTTGACCAGGCGTGACCTGCAACTTACAGTTTACTGGCTTGCCAGTGAACTGTAACGATATAATTTTCTCAGGAAAGCAGGTTGCTCAGCTCCGCGAATTCTTCCAGCGTCAGCGCTTCTCCCCGGATTCCTGCCCCTTTGCCCAGTTTCTCTATGGCAGCCTCAATCTCTTCCTTCGAAAAATCCAGCTCCGCCGAGTTCTTCAATCCGTTTGCCAGTGTCTTCCGCCGCTGATTAAAGGACGCACGGATGATCCGGAACAGCAGCTTTTCATCCTTCACCGACACAGGAGAAGCCTCATACCGCTCCAGCCGAATCACCGCAGACCCGATCCTTGGCCGGGGCATAAAGCAGTTCTGCGGAACATTTGCCGCGATATATGGCTTCGCGTAAAACTGTACCGCCAGGGACAGCGCCCCGTAATCCTTGCTCCCCGGGACTGCCTGCATCCGGTCCGCTACTTCCTTCTGCACCATGACCGTGATGCTCTTTACCGGAACCTGATTTTCAAACAGACTCATAATAATCGGCGTGGTAATATAATATGGAAGGTTCGCCACAATCTTGATGGGGTGCCCCCCGTTTTCCTCTTCCACAAGCTTTCGCAGATCCAGCTTTAAAATATCTCCGTTGATCACCCGCACGTTGTCGTAGCCGTCCAGTGTATCTTCCAGAATCGGAATCAGCGCCCGGTCAATCTCTACCGCAATAACCTTTCCCGCGGCACAGGCCAGATACTGAGTCATGGTTCCGATTCCCGGCCCGATCTCCAGCACCATATCCTCCTGCGTAATCTCTGCCGAACGGATAATCTTATCAAGCACATGAGTATCAATAAGAAAATTCTGCCCGAATTTTTTTTGGAATGTAAACTGATATTTCTGTAGAACCGCGATCGTATTCTGCGGATTTCCAAGCGTTGGTTCCTTCATATTCCTCTTCCCCTCTCTATTCCTTTTCCCCTGCATTTCCTAACCTGGATAAACCAGAAAAGCACAATACGAAAATTTAGCCATTTTGCGCAAGAAATTGTTCCTAAGTGCCTAAATTCTGTAAAATGCCTTTGCGTTCTCTTCCGTCACCCGGATGACTTCCTCCGCAGTAACCCCTTTCAACTCCGCCACCGCCTGTGCCACATAGGGCAGGTTCAGCGAAGAGTTCCGCTTGCCGCGGTACGGCTCGGGCGCCAGGTAGGGGCAGTCTGTCTCCAGCACAACATGGGAAAGCGGTACTGCCTGTACCGCTTCCTTCAATTTCTTTGCGTTTTTGAATGTGACCACGCCGCCGACTCCGATCAGATATCCCATCTTCACATATTCTTCCGCCATCTCACGGGAATAGGAATAACAGTGGACGATCACATCCATACCCTGCCCATACTCTTTCAGAATCGCCATCGTATCCGCTGCCGCCTCCCGGCTGTGGACATTCACCGGAAGGTTCATCCGCCGTGCAAGCTGCAGCTGCCGGATGAACCACTGCTTCTGTATGTCATGCTTTTCCTTATCCCAGTAGTAATCCAGCCCGATTTCTCCCACTGCCACGACTTTTTCTTCCCTTAGCAGATGTTCCATCCTGGCAAATGTCTCCTCGTCCAGATCTCCCACCTCGTCGGGATGTACTCCGATCATCCCGTAAACGAACGGGTACTTCCGGGTGAGCTCCAGCACTCTTTCCCAGGAGCTCACCGCGGCGCTGGCATTCACGATCGTTCCGATTCCTCCGGCCTCCATCTGCCCGAGCAGTTCCTCCCTGTCAGCATCAAACTGCTTATCATCATAATGCGCATGCGTGTCAAAAATCATTTTATCCTCCATGTATGTTCATTCACATTCACAACACAATATCATCTATTTTCTTAAAGTTTTTCATATCGTAGGACTCCACCGTATTCCCAGCTACCAGATACAGCCTGCTGCCGGAATACATTGCCCTGACATTCCAGGTGTAACCGCCCATTTCCCGCTCCAGGAGACACTCAAAACCATCTTCCCCATAAGAGAATACATAATAGCGCGAGATATCCCCATCCGTCGGAAACCCGATCAGGTTCTTTTCCACATCTACAAATGCAGCCTTATAGTCATAGAATACACTCGAAGAATATGCATTTTCCAGCACATGCTTTTCGACTTCTTTTACATCTGCCGGATCCGAGATATCAAACATAGACAGCTTCACACCCTCGGTCGTTGTCCCGGTCTCATCCACATCCATGCCGATGCCCAGAAGCCGGCCCTTCCCAAAGGGATGCAGATATTCCGAGAATCCCGGAATTTTCAGCTTTCCAAGGATCTCCGGCTTCTTCGGGTCCGAGAGGTCCACGGAGAACAGCGGATCCATCTGCCGGAAGGTTACAAAATATCCGGTCTCTCCCATAAACCGCGCGGAATAAATGATTTCATCCTCCGCCAGCCCTTCGATCCTGGACAATTCTTCCAGATTTTCGTCCAGAATATAGAGCGAATTCGTTTCCTTCCTCTGCTCCTCTTCCACTTCGTCAACCAGGCTCAGTCTTCCCATACCGCCAGAAGAAAGCGGAGTGACCGTCACGACCATGCGCAGATTTCCGTCATATTCGTCAATGCTGAACGAATCGTTGAGTGTTCCATCCACTTCTGTCTGTCCGACGGCGTTGAGCTTTCCATTCTTATAGGAAATCTTCCGGATACAGGTCCGGGACACTTCCTGGCCGGTGCTTCCGCCGCCCTGCCGTGCCAGAGGCATAATACCATAGGAACCATAATCACTCTCACAGATATAAATATTTTCCTTGCTTACATAACACAGGCCGGCTCTTCCGAACACTGCCTTGCTGTCCACCTTCTTTTCCGGTTCCTTTATGGAAAATGCGGAAATGATGGTATACTTATCCGCCCGTGCCCCCGAAGGCATCAGAATATCCCCGCTAGCGATCTGCTTTCCCTGTACCGTAGGAATATAGCTGCTGCTTTCTCCTCTGCCGGCTCCATAATACTCTGTATAAAAATCGCTGAACAGATATACATAATCCCCGGATACCCGCATGGTGTTATAATTTCCGCTCTGCGAAACCTTTCCCAGCGACTTCGGTTTTTCAGGCTTACTGATGTCAAATGTCTCGGCAACCGCGTACTGCCGGTAGATTCCTCCGTATTCCCCTGTGGACACGTCGCCCTGGTCCAGATACTCCGACTGGTTATAGACCGCGACCAGCCTGTCATCCTTCACAAAAATCTCGGACACATAACATTCTTTGTCCAGCCGGATCGTACTTAGATGCTCCATCTCTTCCTTCTGAATATCCACGATCTGAATCTGCTGGTTATTCACAATATAGAGCCGCTTTCCGTCCGTCTTCACGATATCCGCTTCACCGACGCCCTCCTCACGGACATTGGTATCCGAATATCCCGAACCGTCCGCCATATCCACGGCAGCACTGTCCTCCGACACAGCCTGCGGCGCGCTTTCCGTTTTTGCGGAGCCTCCGGAAGCCATCCCGGAATCCATGATGGCCTCATCCATGGCATAGTTTTCCGCTTCCTTTTCCATTTCCTGATACTGCGCTTCCAGGAGTTGATAAATCTCGTCATAATTCTTTGCCGTCCTGATCTCGGTCACTTCAAACTTCCGCCCGGTTTTGTCCTCTTCGGAAGACTTTTTCTCCTTGTTCTCCGAGCCGGAAGTGCTGCTTCCACTTCCGTTTCCACTGCCTTGATCCTGCTCATTGGAAACAGCCTCATCGGATACGGCCTCACCGGCATCCGCCAGTTCCTGGGAGGCGGTGCCTCCGCTCTCACCCTCGGCTCCTCCTGCCGCAGTGTCTTCAATATTCTCCATCATGATATGATCCTCCTTGGTTCCCGGCCAGCCCGCGCCTGCCGCGGCAACGCCGATTACCAGCAGGCCGCAGGCAGCCGCAGCCGCGATCTTTCCATAATATAGCTTCCTCTTTTTTCTTCCCCCTGATTCCAGCATCTGCTCAATCCGGTCTGGTTTTAATGAATCCGGAATTTCCATATGCGCACTCTGCTCTTCCGCGAGTTTTTTCAAATCTTTCTCATCCATACTCATATTCTGCGTCCCCTTTCTATCATATAATTATAGTCAACCTCCGTCAGGAACCGCGCAAAAATAACTTGCTGTTTCCCGCAGTACATGGAGATTCGGACAAGTACTCCTTAGCGTAAAATCTGGCGAAGGCTGTCTATGGCACGGGCTTTGCGTGAACGTACCGTTGCGGGATTCATTCCCATCATCCGCCCGATCTCCACGCTTGCGTATCCGCCCAGAACGGAACAGGCCACAATGACCCGGTCCTCTTCATCCAGCTTCATAAAAGCAGATCTGACATCACAATGTCCCGCGTGATCCTGCTCTGCCGCCGCCATATTCTCCGGCAATTCCTCCATCCTGTGTGCGGTCTTTAGTTTCTTCCTGCACCGATTCGCCAGGATCGTAAAAATCCAGCTTCGGAAGGATTCCTCCTTTTTCAGCTTATGGATATTCTCATACGCCGCGATCACCGCCTCACTGACCACGTCCTCCGCGTCCTGAGGATGCTTCATCGTAAACATCGCGAAACGATACAATTCCTTGTAAATACGCGCGTACAGTTCTGAAAATGCTTTCGTATCTCCGCGGCTCGCTTTTCGGATCAATGACAGCTCCGAAACATCTTTATAATCATACATCCGCTCTCCCTCCTTCCAATCCCGCATAGCATGTAACCAGTAACATTAATAAGAGTATTAAAAATGAGAAATTGTTGCAAAAATTTCAAAAAAGATACTAATACTGTATCACAAACTTCCGTAAGCATGCAACTTATATTCAAAAAGCCGTTACTATTCACGGTGCCTTGCACCCTGCTGCAAGGCATCCGGCCGATAAAGCTGCGGTTTCAGGCATCCAGCCCCTCGCCGAAGGCGACTTTTCAATGGGCTGGATGCGTTACAGTTTGCGGCCGGTTAGGCCGTGAGCTGTAACGCCGTGAGTATAAGTTATAGAGGAAGTTTTATGAAACTATTGAAAATTCTCTCGCAGTCATGTTATACTTAGTTCATGGAATTTTCTAACTGTACGGTTGGGTAATTTTAGAAGCCCCTCCCAAAATTATGAACGAAAGGATATTATTTTATGCGAAAAAGTATTAAAACCATGGTTGGAGGCCGGGTGATTGCGACGCTGGCTTCGGTCCTCCTATTCAGCGGCGTAATGACAACTAATATTTTCCGTATTAAGAACCTGCAGAGTGAAAATATGGCTGTCAATTCATTGCTGCGCACAGTACAGTCAGCCGAGACCGCTCACTACAAATGGTCCAACAACCTGAGCAATGCCCTTTATGCCGGCACGGAATTTACCGGCAGCACAGACCCCACTACCTGTGTACTCGGACAGTGGATCTACGGAGAAGCAGGGACGGACGATCCGGATATCCTGGCTTTGCGCTCTGAGATACAGCCTCTCCACGAAGAACTGCATGAGTCCGCCGTCCAGATACTGGATCAGCTGAAAACCAATCCGGAACAGGCGCAGTCTTATTATCAGAATACGGTTCTCTCCAATCTCTCTACGCTGGTCGGACTTCTGGACCAGATTGTTGAGAAGGGAACCCTGAAGAGTGAGGAAAGCGCTCTACATATGGAAAGAACAATTCTGATGCTGAACATCTTATGCGGCGTATGTCTTGTGCTCGCGCTTGCATGCCTGCTAAGCCTGGTACAGTATGTATGGAAGCATATTGTAAAGCCGATCATGCTCATCACCGACAAGAGCCGTCCGCTCCAGGACGGACAGATGGAATATGATCTGGATTACCACGCGGAAAATGAACTGGGTGATTTGTCAATGACATTGCAGAAGTCAATGGAACTGATTCACAGGTATGTGAAGGATCTGAACCGTATCATGGATGAGCTTTCCCATGGCAACTTCGATATATCTACGGCCAGTCCTTTTATCGGAGACTTCCGCTCGATTGAGCTGGCTTTGGACAGCTTGACCTCTACCTTGTCCAAAACAATGGCAAATATCCTCCATGCGGAGCAGCAGGTATCCGGACATGCCGAGCAGTTGTCCAGCAGTTCCCAGACACTTTCCCAGGGCGCGACCGAGCAGGCAAGTGCCGTACAGGAACTTTATGCTACACTGGAAGAGCTCTCCCGGAATGCGGAGCGCAATGTCGGAACGGCACATGAGGCACAGGAAAATGCCCGTCTGACCGGTGAACAGGTCTCCATCAGCAGCCAGCAGATGGAAGAGATGGTGCAGGCTATGAATGATATCAGCGAGTCATCCAAGCAGATCGGCAATATCATCGCGACCATCGAAAATATTGCGTTTCAGACGAATATCCTGGCACTCAATGCCGCAGTTGAGGCAGCTCGTGCCGGCGAGGCAGGAAAGGGCTTTGCCGTTGTATCCGACGAAGTACGCAACCTGGCAGCCAAGTCTGACGAAGCAGCCAAAGCCACAAAGAATTTGATTGAAAATTCCATTCAGACCACGGCGCGCGGAACCGAGATCGTAGGCAGAGTTTCTCTGTCTCTGAAGAAGACATTGGGTCTGGTAGAACAGTCCAACGAAGCGATCCATACGATTGCCGACGCGATCCAGGGAGAAGCAAGTTCCATTTCGCAGGTTACCGAAGGAATCGGACAGATCTCCACAGTTGTCCAGTCCAATTCCGCCAGCAGCGAAGAATCTGCGGCAGTCAGCGCAGAGCTCTTTGATCAGGTACATTTACTTGAGGCCCAGACGGAAAAGTTCAAGTTGAGAAGATCATAATTGATTAGAAATTCCAGGAATTAGAAGTTCCAGGAATTAGAAGTTTCAGCAATTAGAAGTTTCAGGAATGAAAAGACGGGGAAAAGCACCTGCTTCTCACCCGTCTTTTTTTGTATCCTGCGGCCTGCAGGTTCTTTATCACTGCAGGCGCATCTGATCCGCCACTGCCGTTTCCCCCCTTGATAATGTTCCTTTGGTTCTTTATCACTGCAGGCACATCTGGTCCGGTTGCGGCGTGTAACTCCTTATCCTCTATAGTAATTGATCAGGCATCCTTTCAGGATAATCTCTCTCTCCGCATCAGTCATTTCTCCGAGCTTCAGCTCTATCTCCTGCAGTTCGTCTCCCACAACATATGCTTTCACCGTACTCTGCTTTTCTTCGATCACGTTACGCACCTGAGGAATGAAGAGGTAGTCCCCGTTCTTGAACGGCAGAGCTTCATGGTCCGCTTCGGTGAGGAACGGAAGCATACCCCAGTTGATCAGATTGGAGCGGTACCGCTTGGTGGCGTATTCGTTGGCGATATTTGCCCAGCCGCCCAGTACCTTCTGGCAGGACGCCGCCTGCTCACGCGCGGAGCCGTCTCCCGGCTTTACCGCAAATATCGTGCTGCCCACGCCGATATTCCCTTTGCCGGCTTCCGGGTAAGCCTTCTGAATCGCAGCCATCACCGGCTTCAGTTCTTCCAGGGCATCCAGCGGGCATGTGCCGGCTTCGATCGCCTTCTGGGCAGCCTGTACTTCCTTGGCGCGCCCTACATATGCCGGATCCTTTCTGGACAATGCGAATTCTGCCAGTCCCAGAGGATTGGAGCGATAGGAGGAAGTCTCTCCTGAAGGAATCAGCTCATCCGTAGTAGTCACCGGATCATGAATCTCCGATACCACTTTCAGGATCAGATTTTCCGGCAGCGCGGACATCGCCGGCCAATCCTTGATGTTCGGGCCGAACTGGATCTCCACAGATGGATCCGCCTGTCCCTTGCTGTCAAACACACGGTTTTCATAAATGCTTTTGTCAAAGTGATATTTCTGTCCCTTGTATTCCACATCCATCGCCGTTGCAGGTGTCAGGAAGCCCTGATTTGCCGCCGTTGCCGCGATAGAGCGCGCATCCATCAGCGCCACCGATGAGATCTGTCCGCTCTGCAGCTTGGAGCCTTCCCGGTTCGGGAAATTCCTGGTGGAATGGCGGATGGACAGCGCATTGTTGGCCGGCGTGTCTCCCGCGCCGAAGCAAGGTCCGCAGAATGCTGTTTTGACAATGGTTCCCGCCGCGATCAGATCCGCTGCCGCGCCGTTTTTCACGAGTTCCATATAAATCGGCGTGCTGGCCGGGTATACGCTGAATGTAAATGCTCCGGAACCGATGTTCTTTCCTCTGATAATGTCCGCCGCCGCACAGATATTTTCAAATCCGCCGCCCGCACATCCGGCTATGATTCCCTGCTCTACATACAGCTTTCCGTCAACCACTTTGTCCTGCAGTCTGTAATCCACCGCGCCGTCCAGGCTCACCAGCGCTTTCTGTTCCACATCATGAAGGATATCCTTCAGATTTGCATTCAATTCGTCGATCGTATATACATTGCTGGGATGGAACGGCATCGCAATCATCGGCTTGATCTCGCTCAGGTTCACATAGACCATACCGTCATAATATGCGCATGCCCCCGGCTTCAGCTCCTTATAATCTTCGCTTCTTCCGTGTATCTCGTAGAATTCCTGAATCTTCTCGTCCGTCGTCCAGATTGAGGACAGGCAGGTAGTCTCCGTGGTCATAACGTCAATCCCGATCCGGAAATCCGCACTCAGCTTATGAACACCAGGTCCTACGAATTCCATGACTTTATTATTTACATAACCATTTCCAAAGGTCGCTCCAATAATCGCTAAGGCCACGTCCTGAGGGCCTACGCCCTTCATCGGCTCGCCATCCAGATAGATTGCGATCACGCCCGGCATCCGGATGTCATAAGTCTTGTTCAGAAGCTGTTTCACAAGCTCCGGTCCGCCTTCGCCCATGGCCATGGTCCCCAAAGCACCGTAGCGTGTGTGGCTGTCCGAGCCAAGGATCATCCTGCCGCCGCCCGCAAGCATCTCCCTGGCATACTGATGGATGACTGCCTGATGAGGCGGAACATAGACACCGCCGTACTTCTTCGCGCAGGTCAGGCCGAACATGTGGTCATCTTCATTGATCGTGCCTCCCACCGCACACAGAGAATTGTGGCAGTTGGTCAGCACATAGGGAATCGGGAACCTTTCAAGTCCGGAAGCCCGCGCCGTCTGGATGATTCCCACAAACGTGATATCATGAGAAGTCAGCTTGTCAAATTTAATCTGCAGGTTTTCCATATTTCCGGAAGTGTTGTGATCACGCAGAATGCCGTACGCCATTGTCTGCTCCGCCGCTTCCTCCTTTGGCAGCGGAGCCTGTACTCCGCCTGTGTCTTCAATAATATCTGTGCCATTTAAAAGATATACTCCATTGTCGTATAGTTTCATCTTGATATCATGCTCCTTCCTTTCTCATCTCCGAGAGTGCTGTTTTATACCGGTTAACTTGAGAAACATTGATAAACACCCTGTGCAGTCGGCCTGCCCCAATATCCGCCTTCGCAGGTTGTTAATCATCAGCTTCTTGCTACGGTGGTTATTTTAACATGATGATTTAGCTTTGTAAAGCATGAAAAATCGGTCTCTGCTGAATCTCAGCCGGTTAAGTCCACGGCCTAACCGGCCGCGAACTGTAACGCATCCAGCCCATTGAAAAGTCGCCTAACGGCGAGGGGCTGGATGCCTCAAACCGCAGCTTTACTGGCCGGATGCCTTGCAGCATGGTGCAAGGCACCGTGAACAGTAACTGACATATAACAAATTTTACAAATTTTTCTGTATCAATTTTTATTAGATTGTTGTAAAATAATATTAGAAGTGATATACTGTCAAAATCACAATAAGAAGCAGGAGGGATAAATATGGAAAAGACAATGTGTGTAGCAAGAGCTTTATATGATATGTATTTTGAGCGTTATGGTGTATACATGGATGAAATGAAGATGCATAAACTTATGTATTTTTCACAAAGAGAATCCCTCATGAGTTGTAATGCACCTTTATTTGACGGTACCTTTTATGGTTGGAAATTTGGTCCGGTATTGAAGGAAGTCAGGAGTGAATATAAGTTTGAAACATATTTCTCATCTGTAGTAGAAGGAGTGAGTGGAACTACTCAAAAGTTATTGAAAGATATATTGGATAGATATGGTTCACTTTCTTCCTGGAAATTGAGTGGTTTGTCACATGAGGAATTCTCATGGAAAAAAGCAAGGGCTGGTCTTGCATCCGGAGAAGATGGCGATGTTGCACTTTCTTTGGATGCGATGAAAGTAGATGCAACTAAAGAGCTTGCGGCAAGGAAAAAAGTATTTGCTTAGAGAAGAGAGGTGGGCATCATTAACACAGAAGAAAAACGAAATTATTTTCGTGAATTCAAATGTGAAGCATTAACATCTAATCCAAATAATAAAGAGTTGATTAAAGAGTTTATATCAAAAAAAGCTAAGAATCAGCTTGAACATTATATTCAAGACGAGGGCAAGGCATGGGCCGAGGATATTGATGGAGAGACGAGAGTTTACTTGATTAAAGACAAATCCGGCAAAATTGCCTTGTTCTTTTCTGTCAAATGTGGATTGCTGATTGGAGAAAATCCTAAATATAAATTAACAGAAGATGAAAGAGAATTTGTTGACATTTTGATTGAGGCTAAAAAGGAGGATAACGAAAAGGCAAGGGAGGATTACTATGATGCCGGTTGGTCTCTATACGGAGAACGAGTCGATGTTTTATTTGAAATAGCTGATAAAAGAGTGGATGCAAAGATGGAAGCCAAAGCGACAGGACAAGCTGAAAATTGGAAGGTAGAGAAGTGTGTATCAGCAATTGAATTAAGGCATATATGCAAAAACGAAAAATATGAAGTACCAAAAGAAGTGGGAATGCCTTTAGGATTTGGACTGTTTTGGGAAAAAATTGTACCATTTTTATTAGAGATAACCAAGCTGGTTGGATGTAAATACATATATTTATTTGCAGCAGATAAAACAGAAGAGTTTGAAGTATCAAATGTAAAAAAATTGGTAAGGTATTATAAAAATG
>VSNK01000080.1 GCA_009774255.1 Faecalicatena sp. | reverse complement strand
ACCGTCGGTTAGCAGACGCACAGCTGACACGAATATCGAGCACTATTACTTCAAGATTAATGCAATGATGTACTAGGCAAGGAAAGAAGACGCAGTAGTTTTTTGGCGGGTGTCTGTTTCAAATCATATATCAATTCATAGAAAAGGAGTGTTTAACATGGGAACAAAAAAAGGTAATTTATCCATTGACAGCGAGAATATATTTCCGATTATTAAGAAATGGGTGTATTCTGACCACGATATTTTTATGAGAGAGATGATATCCAATGGATGTGACGCCATCACGAAGCTGAAGAAGCTGGATATGATGGGCGAGTATGAGATGCCGGAGGACTATAAGGCAAAGATTCAGGTTATCGTAAACCCGGAAGAGAAGACTCTGAAATTTATCGACAACGGTCTTGGAATGACTGCGGATGAAGTAGAGGAATATATTACCCAGATCGCGTTCTCAGGCGCGACACAGTTCCTGGAGAAGTATAAGGATAAGACAACGGAGGATGAGATGATCGGGCACTTTGGCCTGGGCTTCTATTCCGCATTCATGGTAGCGGATGAGGTGCATATTGATTCCCTGTCCTACCGCAAAGATGCCGTGCCGGTACACTGGGTGAGCAATGGCGGCACCGAATATGAGATGCAGGACGGCAGCAAGCAGGAAGTGGGTACGGAGATCACCTTATTCCTGAATGATGACAGCCTGGAATTCGCCAATGAGTATCGGGCAAGGGAAGTGCTGGAGAAGTACTGTTCCTTTATGCCGGTGGAGATCTTCCTCTCCAAGGCGAATGCGGAGACGGAGTATGAGACGATCGACGAGGCGGACATACTGGAAACAGATGAAGTGGTAGAGCATATCACGGAGGAGCCGAAGGAAGGCGAAGAGGGCGAGCCGAAGAAGAAAGCGAAGATCGTAAAGCGTCCGGTTTCCTTAAGCGACATTCATCCGCTGTGGGGAAAGAACCCGAGCGACTGCACAAAGGAAGAATATATTGAATTTTACCGGAAGGTATTTTTGGACTATAAGGAGCCTCTGTTCTGGATTCACCTGAATATGGATTATCCGTTCAATCTGAAAGGGATCCTCTATTTCCCGAAGATCAATACGGAATATGATTCCATCGAAGGGACGATCAAGCTGTACAACAATCAGGTGTTCATCGCGGACAACATCAAGGAAGTGATTCCGGAATTCCTGATGGTGTTAAAGGGCGTCATCGACTGTCCGGATCTGCCGCTGAACGTATCCAGAAGCGCACTGCAGAATGACGGCTTTGTCAATAAGGTTGCGGATTATATCTCCAAGAAGGTAGCGGATAAGCTGAACGGTATGTTCAAGACCGACAAGGAGAACTATGAGAAATACTGGGATGATATCAGTCCGTTCATAAAGTTCGGCTGTCTGAAGGATGAGAAGTTCGGGGACAAGATTAAGGGATCCATCCTCTACAAGAACCTGGAGCATAAGTATCTGACACTGGAAGAATATATTGAAAATGTGAAGAACCAGGCTTCCGATGCCGAGGACGTAGAGGTCGTAGAAAACGCAGAGATCGCCGATGCTGACAGTACTTCGGAAGAGAAAGCGGCAGAGGAAGTGAAGACGGACGCAGAAGAGAAAGCAGCGGAGGAAGTAAAATCCGATGATGCGGAGAGTACGGATGCCGAGGCCGTGGAAGCAGAGGTTGTGGAGGATTCCAAAGAGGAAGAGAAGAAGGAACCTCTCAATGTGTACTATGTGACGGACGAGCAGCAGCAGAGCCAGTATATCAAGATGTTCAAGGAGCAGGGACAGGACGCGGTGATCCTGACACACAACATTGACTCCGCATTTATTACCTATCTGGAACAGCACAATGAAGAGATCCGTTTCCAGAGGATTGACGCAGAGGTGCATGATTCTCTGAGGGATGAAGTGGAGGAAGGCGATAAGGAAGAATTCAAGAAGCTTTCGGACGAACTGGTGGAGCTGTTCCGCAAGGAGCTGAACAATGAAAAGCTGGAAGTGAAAGTAGAGAAGCTGAAGGATAACAGCGTCGCGTCCATGGCAGTCCTTTCCGAGCAGTCCAGGCGTATGGAGGAAATGATGCGCATGTACAGTATGGGCGGCATGGGAGGCATGGATGGATTAGGCGGTCAGCCAAGCCTGGTGCTGAATGCGAACCATCCGCTTGTGAAGTTTGTAATAGAGCATAAGGATGACGAGCATACGTCCATGATCTGCAAGCAGTTGTATGACCTGGCACTGATCGCTCACAAGCCGCTCAATCCGGAAGAAATGACAGCATTTGTGCAGAGAAGCAATGAGATCATGATGCTGCTGACAAAATAAAGAGCTGATAAAATGAGCGCTGCGGTATTGGAAATGAATACCGCAGCGCTTATTTTTGGAAATTGTTCACATTTCGACCGTGCACCGCACAGCCGGGAAAATAGAAAAGTCAAGATGTGTCAGTTATTTTCCTACAACTCCTAACCCGGACAAGCCGGAACCAAAATTTTGCCAAAATGCGCAAGATTTCGTTGTTAAGTGCCTAAAGAAAGATTTCCGCTTTTTTATCACTCTGACAGACCTTATTTAACTTTCCGGTCAGTATTTTTAGCTTTGTTCCGCTGACATAGCGGGCTTTTTGCTTACAGCTTCGGAGACATTTCTGACAGCTGATGCATTTCTTTTTGTCCGTCTTTTTTAGTGCCTTGGGGTCGATCGCTCCGGTGGGACAGTTCCTGGCACAGGAACCGCATTCCGTACACATGGTAACGTCCACTTTTGGGACGAGTGCCGCGGCACCTGCCTTCCGGTAGGGGGAATTGCCGGGAACCGTGATATTGATTGCGCCGAAAGATGATTCGGAGTGGATTCGGCGGTTGATCTGGATGCCGAAGTCCGAGATAGTCTTCAGATCCTCCTTGTTCGGCCGGCCCAGGCCGATGGAGCGGACGATAGAATGCTCGGTGGGAAATGCGGCCGCGCCGATGACCTTGAAGCCGCGGCTTTCGACCTCATTTTTCAATTCCAGCAGGGCATCTTCGTATTCCCGGCACCCATAGGTTGCGATCAGAGCGGCAGGGGTATCTTTTCCGGAAAGATTTTCAAAGTATTCCAGAAATGTGGCGGGGACACGGCCCGCATATACCGGTATGCCGAACAAGACGAGATCGTTGCTTTTGAATTTGAGGGAGGGCTTCTTTTCTTTATGTACCGTCAGGTCATAGGAGACGGATTTCAGGTCGATGCCTGATGCCGCTTCCATGATGACTTTCCGGGTAGTTCCTGTAGGACTGAAATAGACCAGTTTTAATTCATTCATTTTCATAGTATAAACTCCTTTATCCGTTTCATGTATATCCGGCCATGCATGAGCCGCCGGAAGCCTATATCGATTATAACACGGAACGGATAAATTTGCATGGATTCGTGTAATAAATTTATAAGGATAGTAGTTGTATTTTTGCGGTAAATAGGTTATAATATCTTCAGAAAAGAAAAGTACTACCTGGAATGTTCGATACCCCTGTAATTTTGAACCTACAAAACTTTAAACGGGATTCTTATATTTCTGTAATATGTCAGGCCTCCGTTTTGCAGTGGAAGACAAAAAAGCAGATGCGGTTGCCCACCTAGCCAGCGGCTAGGAGTCAAAATACAGGGAACGGCATTTTGGGCATATACGAAAATCCGACAAAACGCGTCGCTGACGCGTTTTGCTGGATTTTAAAGAGAAAGACAGGCGGCTGTGTACAGCTGCCTCTTTTTGAGTCAGACAGACATGTTTCACAGGGGTGGCTTATGAAGGAAAATAAAAATGGACTGATCGGAAAAGTGCTGAACGTGACGAGGCAGTTCAGCTCTCATCATACCGGAGCCTATGCGGCGCAGGCGGCATACTTTTTTGTGCTGTCATTGATTCCGATCATTATTCTGCTGTTGACGTTGGTTCAGTTTACGCCGGTGACGGAAGAGGATGTCATGCAGGCGGTATTGAATGTGTTCCCATCTTCGGTTGAGGGGCTGATCACGATGCTTGTGGCACAGGTATATAATCAGTCCGGTTCGATCATTCCGTTCACCATATTGATCGCAATCTGGTCGGCGGGCAAGGGTGTGCTTTCTATGACATCCGGCCTGAATTGTGTCTACGAGAATACGGAGACACGAAATTACATTTTTTTGCGTATCCGCGCTTCCGCTTATACGGTCATCTTCATTCTGGCGATCGTGCTTTCGCTGGTACTGTCCGTATTCGGCAACAGTATCAGTCTGTTTCTGAATGAGCATGCGCCTCTGCTGCGTCATGTGACGGAGTTTATTATCCGTATCCGCACGCTCCTGATATTAGGGGTTCTGACCGTATTCTGGGATCTGGTGTATAAGTATCTGCCGAACCGGAAGAACGGGGGAAAGACAACGATGAAAAAACAGCTTCCCGGAGCCGTGTTTACGGCCTGCGGGTGGCAGCTGATTTCGTTCATTTTTTCTATTTATCTGGACATTTTTACCGGATTTTCGACCATGTATGGCAGTCTGACGACAATCATACTGATTTTGCTCTGGCTCTATATGTGTATGTATGTGATCCTGCTGGGCGGGGAGATCAATGCTCTGCTGGAGCGATATGATAATCCCGGAGGTATGGCATAGCAAGTGTGCGTTCGAACGCACACTTTTTTCTTTTCTGAAAAACTTTCCAGCTGTGCGGTTGGATGCTCTAAAGAGCATCCAACCCACTTATCCATTCACAAAAACCGTGCTGACGCACTCTTACGTCTGCTAACGCAGCCGATTTTTGCTCATTAATAAGTGGGTTGCTGATTCACCAGGTCATTTGCATTGCAATAAATTGCATGCAAATGACCTGGTGAATCGCAACCGCACAGCTGGAAAACTTTTCCGAATTTTCCTGTTAAAAACCATCCGGGAGATGTTTTTTTAATTTTTGTATTGACAAGGGAGGTAAATGCATATATACTTTGATAATCAAATAATTTGAAAATAAAATAATTTGAATAAAAAGATAATTTTAAAATTGGAGAAGACTGATGATAGGAAAGATATGTGGAACCGGATCTTGTGTGCCGGGTCATATTCTGGACAATGATGATTTATCTCAGATGGTCGAGACCAGCGATGCCTGGATCCGGGAACGGACAGGGGTCGTAAGGCGCCATATCATTGAGGGAGAGACGACGGTATCTATGGCGGCGGAAGCGGCAAGGCAGGCACTGGAGAATGGAAAGGTTCGGGCCGAAGAAGTTGACCTGCTGATCGTGTCTACATTTACCTCAGAGGCGCTGCTGCCATGTGCGGCCTGTGAGGTGCAGAAAGAGGTGGGGGCAGTGAATGCGGCCTGCTTTGACCTCAACGCAGCCTGTACCGGATTTCTGTTTGCGTATAATACCGCCCAGGCATACATAGCGGCAGGAATGTGCCGGACCGCGCTTTTGATCGGTTCGGAAAGCCTGTCCAACATGGTCAACTGGAAAGACCGGGGAACCTGCATTTTATTTGGAGACGGGGCGGGGGCTGTGGTGCTGAAAGCGGAACAAGGCGACATGCCTTCTTCGGTGATGCATTCCGACGGAGAGTCCGGGAAGGCGCTGACGCTGGTCAGCCGGCACCGAAAGGGATGGGTGGAGGAACAGAGCAATCCAAAATCTGCGGGACCGCACCCGGAAGAGTTCATTCAGATGGATGGACGGGAAGTGTTCCGATTTGCCGTGAAAAAGGTTCCGGAAGCCATTCATGAGCTTTTGGATACCAGAGGAATGAAAGTAGATCAGGTTGATTATTTTATACTTCATCAGGCAAATAAGAGAATTGTGGAATCCGTGGCAAAGCGCCTGGATGTGGATATAGAAAAGTTTCCCATGAACCTGCAGGAATATGGAAATACCTCATCGGCCAGCATCCCGCTCCTGCTGGATGAGATGAACCGGAAGGGGAGACTGAGGCCGGGACAGACGATCGTGCTGGCCGGATTTGGCGCAGGGCTTTCATGGGGAGCCACCGTGCTGAAGTGGTAAAGAATTGATTGCGGGCGTATCTGTGAAGGAATTGAGCAGATATGGTAAAGACAAAGGACAGGTCATGCCGGCAAGGTCAGAAGATCATTGCTTTCATGAGGATAGATGATAAAACTAAAAATGGAATCAGGAAAGGAAAGAATATCATGTTAGAGGAAATCAAGGAATTAGTTGCAGAGACATTGGGGACAGATGTAGAGGAACTGACGGAGGAAACTTCTTTTTCAGACGATCTGAATGCAGATTCACTGGATTTGTTTGAAATGGTGATGGAGCTGGAGGATAAGTTCGGTGTGAAGATCCCTACAGAAGATCTGGAGCAGATCAAGACCATCGGTGATGTGAAGGAATATATAGAAGAGCATAAATAGACTCTCGGCTGATGTAATCTGCCGTGAGTATTGCGCCAGCCGCAGCCGCGAAGCGGCATGTTTCCTTATGTGGCTGCGCACATCATGTTATACTGAGCGGCAGACTTATCTGACGTTCGGTATAAATTGTGCGGGCATCCGCATGTCTAATAAGAATGAAAAAGAGGTTTTTTGCAATGAAGACAAAGCTGACGGAACTTTTAGGAATCCAGTATCCGATCATCCAGGGCGGTATGGCCTGGGTCGCGGAATATCATCTTGCGGCTGCCGTGTCAGAAGCCGGCGGCCTGGGGCTGATCGGCGCGGCAAGTGCACCGGGTGAATGGGTAAGAGAACAGGTGCGCAAGGCAAAAGAACTGACGACGAAGCCTTTTGGCGTGAACATCATGCTGATGAGTCCTTACGCGGATGAGGTTGCGGGGGTCATTGTGGAGGAAGGCGTGCAGGTGGTGACTACCGGTGCGGGTTCCCCGGAAAAGTATATGAGCATGTGGAAGGAAGCCGGTGTGAAGGTGATCCCGGTGACCGCTTCCGTGGCGCTGGCGCGGCGGATGGAACGCTGCGGGGCGGATGCGGTCGTGGCAGAAGGAACAGAATCCGGCGGTCACATCGGAGAGAGTACGACCATGACTCTGATCCCTCAGGTCGTGGACGCTGTGGAGCTTCCGGTGATCGCGGCCGGCGGGATTGCCGACGGCAGGGGAATCGCGGCGGCCTTTATGCTGGGTGCTCAGGGCGTACAGATGGGAACCTGTTTTATCGTGACAAAGGAATCACAGGTTCATGAGAATTATAAAAAGTGCATTATCAAAGCAAAGGATATTGATACCCGTGTGACCGGACGGTCTACCGGGCATCCGGTACGGGCACTCCGCAACCAGATGACAAAAGAATACCTTCGGAGAGAACAGGAGGGCGCGTCCTTCGAGGAGCTTGAGAACCTGACACTGGGCGGACTCAGGAAGGCCGTAGTGGAAGGCGATGTGATAAACGGCAGTGTGATGTCCGGACAGATTGCCGGACTGGTGAAAGAAGAACTGAGCTGTGAAGAACTGATCCAAAAGCTGGTGCGGGAAACACACGCGCTGCTGGGGGTCTGATATCCCAGGCAGCCGGAGCAATCAGTCCGCACGCGTCGTGCGCAAGCCAAAACAGATACAGGTGTAACGGATCAGGGTGTAATCAGTCCGCACGCATCATGCGCAAGCCAAAGCAGATACAGGCGTAACGGATCAGGGTGTAATCAGTCCGCACGCATCATGCGCAAGCCAAAGCAGATACAGGCGTAACGGATCAGGGTGTAATCAGTCCGTACGCATTATGCGCAAGCAGCGGCGGAAGGGGAGACAGGAGGATTCTATGAGTGGAAGTACAGGAAAAACAGCATGGATTTTCCCAGGACAGGGTGCGCAGAAATGCGGCATGGGAAAAGATTTTTATGAACAGAGTCAAACCGCGAGAGATATTTTCGACGAGGCATCCCAGATTCTGGGAATCGATATGAAGAAATTATGCTTTGAAGAAAATGAACGGCTGGACCAGACGGAATATACCCAGGCGGCTCTTGTGACCACCTGTCTGGCAATGGCAGAGGCGCTGAAAAGCAGTCTTCCGGTACCGGATGTGACGGCAGGACTGAGCCTGGGGGAATACTGTGCCATCACGGAGGCAGGCGGAATGCGGATCAGGGATGCCGTTACAACGGTGAGAAAGCGCGGAATATTCATGCAGAATGCGGTTCCTGACGGGAAGGGGGCCATGTCGGCGGTGGTTGGATTATCGGGAGAGCAGATCGAGTCCGCAATCGAAGGTATCGGTGATGTATTTATCGCCAATTATAACTGCCCGGGACAGATCGTCATCACGGGGTACCAGGAAGGCGTAGAACAGGCATCACAGCGTCTTCTGGAAGCCGGGGCCAAGCGGGTACTGCCGTTAAAGGTCAGCGGCCCTTTTCATTCACCTATGATGAGGGAAGCCGGTGAGAAGCTGGAACAGGTGATGAGAGAAATCGAATGGACACCTCTGCGCATTCCCTATGTGACCAATGTGACGGCGGAGCCTGTGGAAGAGATCACAAGGACAAAGGAACTTCTCCGGGAGCAGGTGGCATCCTCCGTGCGCTGGCAGCAGAGCATGGAGCGGATGATCGCGGACGGTGTGACTACATTTATCGAGATCGGGCCGGGCAGGACACTGGCGGGATTTCTGCGGAAGATCAGCCGGGATGTGAAGGTGATCAATATCGCGGAGTGGAAGGATCAGCAAAAATTGTAAACAGGTAACTGCTCAGAACAGGGAAGCGTATTTATTGTGCAGCACGTATGAATGCGTGTAGATTGCAAGAGCAGATACGATTAGAAGTATGGAAAGAATGGCAGGAAAATGATGCAGAATGAGAAAATGACAGGAAGCGGGCGGCTGCGGGGAAAGACCGCCGTAGTTACCGGGGCTTCCCGGGGAATCGGAAGGGCGATCGCCCTGCGTCTTGCGGCGGAGGGCGCGGATGTGGTGATCAATTATCAGGGCTCCCGGGAACGCGCGGAGGAAGTGAAAGCACGGATCGAAGAACTGGGCGGAACCGCCCGGGTGATGCAGTGCGATGTGGCAGATTTTGCGGCCTGCGAAGCATTTCTAAAAGAGGTAACAAAACAGGCAGGAAGGCTGGATATCCTGGTGAACAATGCGGGAATTACACGAGACGGTCTGCTCATGCGGATGAGCGAGGAGGATTATGATGCGGTATTGAATACGAATCTGAAAGGGACGTTCAACTGCATTCGGTTTGCGGCAAGGCAGATGCTGAGGCAGAAGAGCGGGAGGATCATCAATATTTCTTCCGTTTCCGGTGTCCTGGGAAATGCGGGACAGGCCAATTATTCGGCCTCAAAAGCAGGAATCATCGGCCTGACCAAATCCGCGGCCAGAGAACTTGCCAGCCGGGGAATCACGGTAAACGCGATTGCACCGGGATTTGTGAATACGGAAATGACAGAAGGGCTTTCGGACAAAGTAAAGGAAGGAGCCGTGGCACAGATTCCGCTGGGAAAATTCGGGGAACCGGAGGATATTGCGGAAGCAGCGGTATTTCTGGCATCTGAGGGAGCCAGATATATTACCGGACAGGTACTCCATGTGGATGGCGGCATGGCGATGTAGTGGCATAACGAATTCAATTTTCATGGGATTGCGGCCGTATCTGAGAGGGTACTAAGGAACTGTAGGAAGAGAACTTTCACAGGATGTAAAAGTTTATTTCATGACAACCCCTAAGCAGATACGGCCAGATAAAGGAGAGAGCGATGAAAAGAAGAGTAGCAGTGACCGGTCTGGGTGTGGTGACACCCATCGGGAATACGGTAGAAGAGTTCTGGAAGAGCATCAAAGAGGGAAAGGTCGGAATCGGGCCGATCACAAAATTTGACGTGTCCGGATATGAAGTGAAAATCGCGGCAGAGGTGAAGGGCTTTGTGGCAAAGGAGAGAATGGATTTTAAAGCGGCAAAGCGGATGGAGCTTTTTTCACAGTATGCGGTTGCTGCGGCAAGGGAAGCCTTTGCGGATGCAGGGATCGATCTGGCGCAGGAGGATCCTTACCGGGCAGGTGTGATTATCGGGTCCGGAATCGGGAGCCTGAAAACGGTGGAGGACAACTATGCCAGAATCGTGGAGAAGGGGCCTTCCCGGGTGAATCCGGTGATGGTGCCGCGGATGATCTCCAATATGGCGGCAGGAAATGTATCGATCCAGCTTGGATTAAAAGGAAAATGTACCAATGTGGTGACCGCCTGCGCGACCGGAACCAACTGCATCGGGGATGCGCTGCGGGCGATTCAGTATGATGACGCGGATATCATGCTGGCCGGAGGCACGGAAAGCTGTATCTGTCCCACGGGTGTGGCAGGTTTTACCGCACTGACGGCGCTGTCCGGAACCGAAGATCCGCTCCGGGCGTCGATTCCATTTGATAAAGACAGAAATGGTTTTGTGCTGGGAGAAGGAGCCGGAATTGTGGTTCTGGAGGAACTGGAACACGCGAAACGCCGCGGGGCGCATATTTATGCGGAGCTGTGCGGATATGGATGTACCGGGGATGCATATCATATCACTTCACCGGCGGAGGACGGAGAGGGCGCAGGTATGGCGATGAAGCTTGCCATGAAGGAAGCCGGGGTGTCTCCGGAAGCGGTGGACTACATCAATGCCCATGGAACCAGTACCTTCTACAATGATCTGTCTGAGACGCGTGCCATCAAATATGCGATGGGAGAGGCGGCAAAACATGTGGTCGTAAACTCTACAAAATCCATGATCGGACATTTGCTCGGTGCGGCAGGCGGAGTGGAATTCGTGGTCTGCGTCAAGACCATGCAGGACAGTTTCATACACCAGACCGTAGGGACGACGGAGGCGGGCGAGGGCTGTGATCTGAATTATGCGATCGGTGCGCCGGTGGAGAAGGAAGTGAATATTTGTCTGACCGATTCCCTCGGATTTGGAGGACACAATGCGGCGCTGCTGCTGAAAAAGTACGGTACTGGCGGCACAGGTATGATGAAGCATGAGGTGACAGAATGAAATTTGAACAGGTATTACAATTAGTAGATGCTGTTTCGGTCTCTGCTCTGACAGAATTCAAATATGAGGAAGGCGGAGTCAAGATTTCCATGAAAAAGGCGGCGGAAGGAAATTCGGAATTGGCGTCCGTGCCTGCCCGCATTTTGGAACCGGCTGTCAAGTCAGAAGAAGAGAGGGCGGACGCGGAAGCTGCTGCTGAGGTAAAAGAGTCCGTTCCTGCTGACCATGCGGCGGAGGAGGAATCCGGACAGATGGTAGTATCTCCGCTTGTCGGAACCTTTTATGCAGCGCCGTCAGAAGATGCCAAGCCTTATGTAAAGGTTGGCGATCAGGTGAAAAAGGGACAGGTGCTGGCTATTGTCGAGGCCATGAAGCTGATGAATGAGATCGAGAGTGACTACAGCGGCAAAGTCATAAAGATATTGGCAGAGAATGGGACCGCTGTGGAATACGGTCAGCCGCTGTTTGAGATAAAAGAGGACTGATTCTTATAATTAGGCACTTACGAGCAATTTCTTGCGCAAAATGGCAAAATACTCGTATCGTGCTTTTCTGGTTTATCCAGGTTAGGTGAGGAAGGTGAAAAGGTATGAACAGTCTGGATACGAAGCAGATCATGGAGATCATTCCCCACAGACATCCGTTTCTTCTGGTAGATTATATTGAAGATTATGAGCCGGGGCAGTATGCCATTGGATATAAATGTGTCACGTACCGGGAGGATTTCTTCGCCGGACATTTTCCGGGAGAACCTGTCATGCCGGGGGTGCTGATCGTGGAGGCGCTGGCACAGGTGGGAGCGGTGGCGATCCTGAGTATGCCGGAGCATAAAGGCAAGATCGCATTTTTCGGGGGAATCCAAAAATGCAGGTTCAAAGGAATGGTGCGTCCGGGAGATAAGCTGAGGCTGGAGACAAAGCTGGTAAAACAAAAAGGACCTTATGGAGTCGGAGAGGCAGTTGCCACGGTAGACGGCAAGGTGGCTGCCAGCGCGGAAGTGTCATTTATGGTTGGGTGAAACGCCTCAGCACAGGATAGTCAATTTTTATGGGAGTGCGGGTCGTATCTGCGAGGGGACTGAGCAGATACAACCGGATAGGAGAAACTATGATAGGAAAAGTATTGATTGCCAATCGGGGAGAGATCGCAGTGCGGATCATCCGTGCGTGCCGTGAAATGGGAATTGAGACGGTAGCGGTATATTCGGAGGCGGACCGGGAGGCGCTGCATACCCAGCTTGCGGACGAGGCCATCTGTATCGGACCGGCACCATCTGCTCAGAGTTATCTGAGTATGGAGCAGATTATCAGTGCAACCGTGGTCTCAGGGGCGGATGCCATCCATCCCGGTTTTGGATTTCTTTCGGAAAACAGCAGGTTCGCGGAATTGTGCGAGCAGTGTAATATTACATTTATCGGCCCGGGCTCCGAGATCATCCGTAAGCTGGGCAATAAGCAGGAAGCGAGAAATACCATGATTGCCGCCGGGGTTCCGGTCGTGCCGGGAAGCACGGAACCGCTGACGGACGCGGAAGCAGGGGTCAGACTTGCCGAGGAGATCGGCTATCCGGTTATCGTAAAGGCAGCGCTTGGAGGCGGCGGCAAGGGAATGCGGGTGGCAGAGACTCCTGAGGAATTTGAAAACAGTTTCAAGACGGCTCAGAAAGAGGCACAGATGGCATTCGGGGACGGAACCATGTATCTGGAGCATTATGTGCAGCATCCGCGCCATATTGAATTTCAGATTCTGGCGGATCAGTATGGAAATACGATCCACCTCGGTGAACGGGATTGCTCGGTTCAGAGAAACCACCAGAAGATGATCGAGGAATCTCCTTCCGCAGCACTGTCGGAGGAACTGCGGGCAAGGATGGGAGAGGCGGCCGTCAGGGCGGCGAAGGCAGCGGGCTATACCAATGCCGGGACAGTCGAATTTTTATTGGAGAAAAATCAGCAGTTTTATTTTATGGAAATGAATACCCGGATCCAGGTGGAGCATCCGGTCACGGAGTGGGTGACAGGCATTGATCTGGTGAAGGAGCAGATCCGGATCGCGGACGGCAGGGAGTTAAGCTATGGACAGCAGGATGTGCATATTACCGGCCACGCCATTGAGTGCCGGATCAATGCAGAAAATCCTGCAAAGAACTTTCGGCCGTCACCGGGTACGATTACCGATATGTATCTTCCCGGCGGGAAAGGGGTGCGGATTGATTCCGCGATTTATTCCGGTTATACGGTGCCGCCTTATTATGATTCCATGCTTGCGAAGCTGATCGTGCATGCCAAAAACCGGAAGGAAGCAATTCGGAAAATGCGCAGTGCTTTGGGAGAGGTGATTATTGAGGGAATCAATACCAATGTGGATTACCAGTATGAAATTCTACATCACCCGGATTTCGTGTCTGGGGATATTGACATAGAGTTTATAGAGAAGATGAGCCGTGAGGATTAAGACCTATGAAGCTTCAGAACATGTTTAAGAAAACGAATAGAAAGAACCGCGGTGTTCAGGATGAAAACCGTCCGGAAATCCCGGAAGGGATTCTTCGCAAATGTAATAAATGCGGTGCTGCCATCATTGCGGAGGATGTGAGGGAAGGAAATTATATCTGCCCGAAGTGCCATGGATATTTTCGGGTTCATGCCCGACGCAGAATCGAAATGATCGCGGATCCGGGAACCTTTGAAGAGTGGGATGAGGAATTGGTGTCCCGCAATCCCCTCGATTTCAGGGGCTATGAGGAGAAAGTAAAAGCGCTGCAGGAAAAAACAGGACTGAAAGAAGCGATTGTTACCGGAAAAGCCAGGATTGACGGACAGCCGGCAGTGATCGGAGTCTGTGACGGAAGATTTCTGATGGCCAGTATGGGCGAAGCAGTCGGAGAGAAGATTACCCGGGCCGTAGAACGTGCCACAGAGGAAAGGCTTCCGGTGATTCTGTTCGCCTGTTCGGGGGGCGCCAGAATGCAGGAGGGGATTGTCTCCCTGATGCAGATGGCAAAGACTTCTGCCGCGCTGAAACGGCACAGTGACGCGGGTCAGCTTTATATTTCCGTGCTTACCGATCCGACCACAGGGGGAGTGACAGCCAGTTTTGCCATGCTTGGAGATATCATCCTCGCGGAGCCAAACGCGCTGATCGGGTTCGCAGGTCCCCGGGTGATCGAGCAGACCATCGGGGAGAAGCTTCCGAAAGGCTTTCAGAGATCCGAATTTCTTCTGGAACATGGATTTATAGATCAGATCGTGGAGCGGGAGAATCTGAAAACAGTGCTGGTGCAGATTTTGAAGATGCATTGTGACCCGCGAAGGGCGGAAACGTATGGGGACTCCGGAGAGGTGAAGATGTATGACGATTTTCGGAGGCAGGAGATGTTTGATGATGCCCGGGGGCAGGAGAGGAATGATGCTTCCCGGAAATCAGAGGAGGGGGAAAGCGAGTCTGATGGGCGGAATGCGGACTGGCGGGCCGATCGAAAAGTGCGAAGCGCATGGGAAAGCGTGCAGATCTCTCGGCAGAAGGAGCGGCCGGTAGGGAGCGACTATATTTCCTATCTGTTTTCGGATTTTATCGAACTGCACGGAGACCGTTATTATCAGGATGACAAGGCCATTATCGGCGGGCTGGCTTATTTTCGGGGGCTGCCTGTGACGGTGATCGCACAGACAAAGGGAAAGTCTACCAGGGAAAATGTGGAGCGCCATTTCGGGATGCCTTCTCCGGACGGATACCGCAAGGCGCTGCGTCTGATGAAGCAGGCAGAAAAATTCCGCCGCCCGGTCCTCTGCTTTGTGGATACTCCGGGTGCCTTCTGCGGCCTGGAAGCAGAAGAGCGGGGGCAGGGAGAAGCCATTGCGAGAAATCTGTTTGAACTTTCGGCTTTGAAGACACCGGTTCTTTCCATAATCATCGGGGAGGGCGGCAGCGGGGGCGCTCTTGCCATGGCTGTGGCGGATGAAGTATGGATGCTGGAAAATTCGGTATATTCCATTCTTTCCCCGGAAGGCTTCGCAAGTATCCTGTGGAAGGACAGCAAACGGGCAAATGAGGCGGCGGAAGTGATGAAGCTGACGGCATTTGACCTGAAAAAGCTGGGAATGATAGAAAGTATCATTCCGGAACCGGAAAATTATACCGAAGCAACGATGGATGCCGTGTGTGAAACATTGGAATCTGCGATTGCAGATTTCCTGGAAACATATTCAGGTATGGAGCCGGAAGAACTGACTAAAAAAAGATATCGACGTTTCCGAGAGATGTAGGGAAGTGATACTCACGGCCGATGAAATCTGCCGTGAGTATCGCATCAGCCGCAGCCGCAAAGCAGTATATCACAGCATATAAGAGGGCGGGATTCATTATAGGGTACACATGGTGAAGGTGTGATTTTACTTGGCAGGAGGGATAGACTATGTGGAGAGTTGGAGAGAAAGAAGTAAGGCTTCCCCTGATTCAGGGAGGAATGGGCGTGGGGATCAGCCTGGGTAATCTGGCGGGAGCGGTCGCGGCAGAGGGCGGCGTGGGGATCATTTCCACGGCTCAGATCGGATTCCGGGAGCCAGATTTTGACCGAAACCCTGAGGCAGCCAACCGCCGTGCCATTGAAAAAGAGATGAAGCGGGCCAGAGACATTTCTCCAGACGGAATCATTGGCTGTAATATCATGGTGGCCCTCCGGGATTATGAAGACCATGTGAAAGCGTCTGCGGCGGCGGGGGCGGATCTGATTATCTCCGGTGCGGGGCTGCCGGCGGAACTCCCGAGGCTGGTGCAGGGCAGCAGGACGAAGATCGCGCCGATCGTCTCAACGGAAAAATCTGCGAAGGTCATATTGAAATACTGGGAACGTAAATTTCGGAGGACCGCTGATCTGGTCGTGATTGAGGGGCCGGAGGCAGGAGGGCATCTGGGATTCGGCAGAGAGGCGCTTGAGCATTACACGGAAGCTGTTTATATTGAAGAAATGAAAAGAATCGTGGACGTAGTCCGCGGTTATGAAAGAAAATTTGATAAGAAAATTCCTGTGGCCGCGGCAGGCGGGATCTATGACCGGGAGGATGTGGAGCGGGTGATGAGAACCGGTGTGGACGGGGTGCAGGTGGCCAGCCGCTTTGTGACAACGAAGGAATGCGATGCGGATATCCGTTACAAGGAGGCATATATCCATGCTTCGAAAGAGGATATTGTCATTGTACAAAGTCCTGTGGGAATGCCGGGAAGAGCAATCTTGAATCCTTTCATGAAATGTGTTATGCTGGGAGAAAAGGTTTCGCATACTGCGTGTCATAGGTGCCTGGCAAAATGTAATCCGGCGGAAATTCCATATTGCATTACGGATGCATTGATTGCGGCGGCAGAGGGAAGAATAGAAGAAGCGCTGCTGTTCTGCGGAGCCAAGGCATACAAGGCGGAGCGGATTGAGACGGTGAAGGAAGTGGTGGAATCGTTGTTCCCCGGAGTATAGCGGCAGAATCTGGAAGGGAGCGGAAAAGCTATGAATGCATATGAGACGATCAATGATGTCCTGGTAAATTTATTTTATGAGATCCTGGATCTGGAGGAAAAGGCGATCATAACAGAAGACTTTCGGGATATCAGTAATAATGATATGCATATTATAGAAGCGATCGGACTTGGAGATGAGAGTACGATGTCCGCTGTCGCCAGAAAGCTGGGGATCACGGCAGGCTCACTGACTACTTCCATGAACAGTCTGGTAAAGAAGCAATATGTGGAACGGGACAGGAGTGAAAAGGACCGCAGGATTGTGTATATCAGACTAACGGAAAAAGGGAGAAGGGCATATCACCACCATGAGAATTTCCATAGGGAGATGACCAATGCTGCCATCGCAAGCCTGAGTGAAGAAGAGCTGCCATTGCTGGTAAAGACATTGGACAGGCTGGCGGTATTCTTCAGAAATTATGGGGATGGAAAAGGGGATCTGGCAATTTGATGAAAGGGGAAGCGTATCATGTTAAGAAGTCTGCGTATAAAAAATTTTAAAGGCTGGAAAGATACCGGTGTGATTGAACTTGCACCTATTACAGTTTTATTTGGCAATAATAGTTCAGGCAAATCCAGCATAGGTCAGTTTTTGGTTATGTTAAAACAGACAGTCCGCCAGTCAGACCGAAAGACAGTGCTGCTTCTAAATGGTCCGCAGGCATCCGTTGATCTGGGATCTGTGTCAGATGTTTTCTATGATCATAATCTGACAGAGAATATGGAATTTCATTTTAAGTGGGATATGGATAAAAGGGCGTCAATTGAAAATTCAGGCAAGAAAGATTTTTATGATCAAATCGAATTTGAAGGAGAGATTAAGGTAAGCGATCCGGAAACTCAATATTTAGAGGTTGATAAATTTAAATATCAATTATTTGACAAAGAAAAATTGAAGTTGTCTGTTGGAATGAAAAGGGAAAAGGAAAAAAGTAATAATGGGAATTATGTGTTGGATTCAGATATTCATTTTAAAAGGATAAAACCAGGAAGGGGATGGAAACTAACGGAACCTGTTAAATTTTATGGTTTTTCGGATGCTGCGCTTGCATATTATAAAGATTCGGACTTTCTCCAGGATTTAAATCTTCACCAGGAAGAGTTTTTCTCAAAATTTTATTATCTTGGACCTATGCGGACAAAAACGAAAAGGGCATATAGCTGGTCCGGTGTGAATCCTGAAAGCGTAGGAGATGCAGGAGAAAATACGATAGCTGCGATCTTATCAGCAAAGAAACAAGATAAAAAACTGAAGTTCCCAAATACTTATCGTTATAAAGAATTTGAGGTTATCGTCAGTGAATCATTAAAAAAAATGGGGCTGATTGAAGAATATAAAATTGAAAAGATCGGTGATCGGCAGGAATATGAGGTAAAAGTAAGAATAAAAGGGGCGGATCGATTTGTGGGTTTACCGGATGTCGGATTTGGCGTATCGCAGGTTTTACCTGTTATTGTACAATTATTTTATGCCCCGGATAATTCTGTAATATTTATTGAGCAACCGGAAATTCATCTTCATCCAGGTGCACAGGCATTATTGGCAGATGTAATCATAGATTCCATTCATATGATTGACAATGGGAAAAAACGTAGGGTGCAGATTATAATTGAAACACATTCGGAACATTTGTTACGAAGATTTCAAAGAAGAATTTCAGAGGAAGAGATAACAGATTCTGACATGAAAGCTTATTTCGCAAAGAACGATCAGAAGTCATCAGAACTTGAAAACTTAGAAGTTGACAATTACGGAAGTATATTGAACTGGCCGGATGGATTTTTTGGAGACATGGAAGATGACATGTACAAGCAGTCCATGAATGCACTTACTCGTAGAATTGCACAGAGGGACAGAGAGAATGGATAATAAAATAATCATGGATACCAATGTGGCAGTGAAAGCAGCCACGCCGGAACAGGACTGCAAGGATGAAGAACTGGATGTACGGAAAAAGTGCATTGAGTTTATAGGGGAATTTGTAAAAAATTCTGAAAGTAAATTGGTATTGGATTTAGACTATGAAATCATAAATGAATATCGGAACAGGATTCCGAAGAACACAAATTTAGGACAGATTTTTTGGAGATGGTTTGACACATATATAGGAGTCATATCTTTAGAAGATTTTCTCAAGCTGGATAAAGAGGCAGATGGAAATTATATGATGTTTCCATTAGATGACAGGACAAAAGAGTTTGATTTAAGTGACAGAAAATTTGTCGCGTTAGCAAGGGCACATCCGGAGCATCCTCCTATTGTTGAAGCGACCGATGGCAAGTGGCTTGGATATAAAGAGGCATTTGAAGAATATGGAGTACATATAGAATTTCTGGATATGGATTATGCAGCAATGATGTATGATCGAAAACTGGGAAATAAGAGGAGATCTTAAAATATGTTCTATAAATTTCCTTCCACACCGTATATTGAAATGGATAGTACTATAATAAGAAGTGATAAAATTCTGCGGAATAATGAAGTGGAGCATATTTTAGGGAGGCCGATTAGCATAGAAGAAAAGATTGATGGTGCGAATTTAGGCGTTTCTTTTAACAGCAGTGGGAATATACAACTTCAAAACAGAGGTTCATATTTGCTGATGCCGTTAGAAGGGCAGTGGAAACCATTGGAGAAGTGGATTATATGCCATGAAACCAGAATTTTTGATGTGCTTACGGATAAATATATTTTGTTTGGCGAGTGGTGTTATGCGAAGCACTCAATATACTATAAGGAACTTCCAGATTGGTTTATTGGATTTGATATTTATGATATAGAGAAAAAAAGGTTTCTATCTGTTCAAAAGCGTAATATTTTTTTAGAAAGAATGGAAGTAAAGATAGTTCCACGGTTGGGACAAGGCACCTATAATTGGAATGAGTTAATGGAGTTCTTTGGAAAATCACAATATGGTGATGAAAACTGCGAAGGAATCTATATACGCCAGGATGAAGGAGAATATTTAAAATATAGGGCAAAAATGGTTCGGAGAGAATTTAGACAAAATATTACCGGGCATTGGTCCAGGGGCAAGATGCAATGTAACAGAGT
>VSNK01000008.1:38988-55863 GCA_009774255.1 Faecalicatena sp. | reverse complement strand
ATATATTCCATTACGGTGTAACACTGCCTTTATAATAAATGATTATATCACGTCATATCAGACGAAAACAAGGAACATATTTCTTTAAAAATCAAAGATGAGGAATCTTTGTTACTGTTCACGGTGCCTTGCACCTCGCTGCAAGGCATCCGGCCGATAAAGCTGCGGCTTCAGGCATCCAGCCCCTCGCCGAAGGCGACTTTTCAATGGGCTGGATGTGTTACAGTTTGCGGCCGGTTAGGCCGTGAACTGTAACGCATCTTTGTTATAATTCACGGCCTACCTCTTCGCTTTCCGATACCCTGCCTCTTCTGCTTCCTCTTCTGTGGCAAAGATCACCAGATATTTTGAATCCGCCATCTCTTCATAGGCCGCCTGTCCCGGACAATGATAGATCATGGAATGGGAATTGCCCCGGATCTCTCCCTGCGCCGCATCTTCCCCGGAATTGTCCGGACCAGCCAATGTACTTTCCCCCGTGGCGTAATCAATCTTAATTCCTGGCTGGACATTATAGACATACACATTATAGGAAATCCCTTCTCCCGCATCCTCCACGGAAAATGCTTCCATCTTCACGCCGCTTGCCAGCAGGTCATCGCCGTCAAAAACCGGCGTGACCCGGTACAGAACATGGTTGCCGGTCTCCTTTACATAATCCGCCACCATATTTTCAAATGGCAGCATCCCTTCCACATTCAGATAGCGGGTGCCCGTGATCAGATTCCTTTCCTCCGCATTTTCACCGGTGAGCTGATAGCCGATCAGATGACATCGGTTGTATAAATAGTGTCCGTCTACAATATCATATTCCGCCGTATGCCATCCTGTCGGTTTTATGTGCCCGATATTTCCCCGCTCTTCCGTCGGCATCAGCTCCGTGCTTACATTCGCATACGCCTCGCCGCATCTTCCCAGGCCGTCCAGTTCGCTGTATATTTCAAAAGTTTCCTCCGACATTTCCTCTTCGGAAAAATCAGGCTCATTGCCGTTGATTTCTATGTAGGGTTCGCCGGAATACTCCGGAAGCTCCGAAAGTATGACTGCCGCCCGCCTGTCGGAGACCTGTTCTTGATTTTCGATCAAAATGCTGATGTCCTCGCATGCTGTCAGAAACAGCGCGCAGAACAAAAGCGGCAGGAGACTCCGGCTTATTTTTCGATATCCGTATTTTATCTTATCTATATAGCTCATTTTTCCCTCTTGTAGACCTCCTTCGTAATCCTCTCATGGGAAGAACCTTTGAATTCCTCCGTCCGCAGAAGTTCCCAGGTTCCGTCAGACAGGTCTAAAGTAAAATACCGATCGGCAGGATATCTTCGGTTCCATTTGTACAAGATGACCTCGCGGATCTGTTCTTCAAAGCCGGTGATCGCGGTGTCCTCGATAAAACAAATATCCTCGTCTCCTGCCAGGCTCAGAATTTCCTCCGATAACACGATTTCCGTACCGTTTTTCTCCGCGTTTTCTTCGGTTCCCCGCACATTCATGGCTTCTTCGGATCCTTCCGCTCTCGTGGTTTCTTCGGTTCCTACCGCTCTCGTGGTTTCTTCCGCTCCCCTGACTTCTTCAAATAATCGGGCGGAGTAGACACTCATATACAATTTTTTCCCGCGGCATTCCCGAAGGATATCCCGGCATACTGCCAAGTCCCGACTCTGTCGACGGTGGTTGAACATCAGACCATTTTTCTCATCCACACAGGCAATAATCATCATAGCATTCTCCTCCTTAATATGGAAATATTTGTATTTTCCTATTGGCAAAATACCACTTCTAATTTAAAAGTATAGCAGAAAAAGAACATATGTTCAACCAGAAAGTTTGGAAAAACTTTCTTTACATCAAAAAAGTGGTTGAATTGCCCATAGCACTATGATAAATTGTGAATAAGATCTTTCATGAATAAAATGTAGGAAAAGGGGGACGGAGCAGCATGCAGAAAAAGTTCAATATCACCGGCTTATGTATGCCGGAAAAGCATTATATGGCAGATATATCCGAACACCTTCATAAGATAAAAGAATACGTGGATGAAGGAAATTATTTTTCCATCCACTGTGCAAGGCAGTATGGAAAAACTACCACACTGTACGCTTTGTCCCGTCATCTTGAGCGAGATTATCTGGTAATCAGCCTTGATTTTCAGGCATTAGGAAATGCCTCCTTCCAAGATGAAAATATTTTTTCACTTACATTTGCAGAATATTTTATCAGAGAACTGCAGTTAACAGTTCATGAAAAGTCTCCGCTGCTAAAAGAGCAGTGTGACTTGTTAAACGCTGCCGTACGGAGTAAAGATGACAAATTTGTCTTATTCCATCTGTTCGGATATCTCACTTCAATCTGCCGGACCGCGCCGAAGCCTGTCGTGTTGATGATTGATGAAACTGACACTGCTTCCGGCAATCAAGTATTTCTGGATTTTCTTGCCCAGTTGAGATACTATTATCTGGAACGTGAGAAAAGAAATATGCCGACATTTCATTCCGTAATTCTTGCCGGGGTATATGATATCAGAAGATTGAAAATGAAACTGCGGCCGGAAAGCGAGCACAGATTCAACAGTCCCTGGAACATTGCGGCAGATTTTGATATCGATATGAGCCTGTCTCTCGAAGGAATCGGGCAAATGCTCGGAGATTATGAAGAGGATCATCATACAGGCATGAATATACAGGTCATTGCCCGGTTCATCCATGATTATACTTCCGGATATCCATATCTAATCTCGCGTATCTGCAAGCTGATCGATGAAGAAATCTCATTGAGCACAGATTTTCAGGGAAGAACCACGGCGTGGACGAAAGACGGAGTTCTGCTTGCCGTCCGCAGATTGATTGCGGAACGCAATTCGCTGTTTGAATCTCTGACGGAAAAACTGGATCGATATCCGGAATTAGAACGTATCCTCCACGCACTGTTGTTTGTAGGAAAAGAGATTCCATACAACGCAGACTCCGAAGTTATTACTCTTGCCTCGATGTTTGGCTTTGTGAAAAATAAGGATGGAAATGTCGCAATCACGAACCGTATATTCGAAACCCGCCTTTACAATCGTTTTCTCTCAATGGAAGAGCTGCAGGAAGATGATATTTATAAAGCCTCTCTCTGGGACAAGAATCAATTTATTGTCGGCGGACACTTGAATATGAGGCTGATATTAGAACGATTTGTACGCCATTTTAGTGATATTTACGCGGACAGCGATGAAAGATTTATCGAAGAATCCGGGCGGAAACTATTTCTGCTATACCTTCGCCCAATTATCAACGGAAGCGGAAATTACTATATAGAGTCCCGTACAAGGAGCATGGGACGCACAGATGTGATTGTAGATTACCGCGGAGAGCAATACATTATAGAATTAAAGATATGGAGGGGCAGAGAATATCATAGCAGAGGAGCGCAGCAGATCATTGGCTATCTGAACGATTATCATAAGGATAAGGGATATATGCTGAGTTTTTGTTTTAATAAGAAAAAGCAGGTCGGCATACAGGAAATCGTGATTTGCGGCAAAACAGTGATTGAAGCAATTGTTTAGGAAGTCAGATATCCATGTAAGCAGACTGCCTGGAATAGCATCCGTCGGCATAAGCTATTCCAGGCCTTTCTTACGATACCCCTTCGGAGAGACCCCCTTGATCTTTTTAAACACCCTGGAAAAATACTTTTCATCGCGAAATCCGACCTTATACGCGATTTCATAATTTTTCAGGTAATTTTGTTCCAGGTAACAGCATGCCCGTTCGATCCGAATCCGGTTCAGATGTTCCGTAAAGCCGCATCCAAGGCTCTGGTTAAAAAGAGTGGACAGATAACCGGTTGATATTCCAAGCCTTTGGGCAATTTCAGAGAGCGTAAGCTCCTCCATATAATGCTCCGTCATATATTCCACTGCTTCCCTGACAAAGGGATTGGGCGCTTCCGGCCCGCCGTGCGGCTCCGACTCCTCAGCTTTTCCGATATATTCATCCGCCAGACGGTTCAGGCAAGCCAGGATGTCCGCCGCCCTCGCGGGCTTTAAAAGGTAATCCTTTGCACCGAATTTCAGCGCTTCCTTGGCGTATTTAAATTCCTCGTATCCGCTTAATATCACGGTGATCGGAATCACTCCGGCCTTCGCGGCCTCCCGCATCACATCGAGTCCCGTCTTCAAGGGCATCTGCATATCCAGGACCAGAAGCTCCGGCTGATGCCGGAGCAGCAGATCGATTGCTTCCTGCCCATTTTCCGCTTCATAAATATGGCCAAACCGGTCCGTGTGCAATTTCAGATATTTCACAAGGCCGGAGCGTATCACATCCTCATCATCCGCAATCAACACTTTTATCGGCATCTGCTTTCCTCCTCCTCCACAGCCAAAACCATTTCCGACATCTTCTCCCTTTCCTCATGCCGGATCAAAACCTTTTCCGGCATCTATTCCTCCTCATACGGGACCACCAAAATCACTGTCGTCCCTTTTCCTACTTCGCTCTTGATGTCAAGCAGAAAATCATCATGGTATCGCAGTTCCAGTCTTTCTTTTATATTTTTGATCGCATATCTCCCGATCCTCTGCTTCGCATAGCTGTCCGGTTCCTGCGTCCAGATCGAATCCATCTGATTCTGGTTCATCCCGATCCCGCTGTCGACGACCATAAACTGCAGTTTTCCATCCTTCATACGGGCGGATACATTCAGATTACAGGGCGTACAGACATTTTCAAATCCATGTACGACCGCATTTTCCACAAAGGGCTGGATGACCAGCTTGGGGATCCTCGCCTTTTTTACAGATTCCTCCACAAAAATATCATAGTGCAGCCTTTTGGAAAAACGTACATTCTGGATCTGCAGATATCTGGAAACCAGCTCCATTTCCTGCCCTACCGTCACTTCCTTTTTCCCCTGGCTCAGGACCAGACGGAAAAGCTGGGACAGCGCCAGGATGCTTTCCGCAATTTCCTCGCACTCCCCCTCCAGGGCCTGCCAGTACAGGGAATCCAGCGTATTGTACAGAAAATGTGGATTGATCTGTGCCTGCAGGGCCGCAAGCTCGCTCTCCTTTTCCCGGAGGGTGATCACGTAATTTTCATCGATCAACGTCCGTATATCCCCAACCATCTTATTAAAGCAGCGGGCAACCTCCCCCACCTCGTCATTCATATCGATCTCCAGGCGCTGTTCAAAATCCCCCACCGAAAATCTCCGGATCGCGTCGCTTACCTTCCGCAGAGGGTTCGTCACGATATTGGAAATAATGGCGAGAAGCGGCAGCAGCCCGGCCAGCATACCGACCAGGAGTGTCAGAGGCATATACGCGATATCCAGGATCTGCATCTGAAGATCGTAACCCGGTACGGCCTTGCAGACAATACTCGCATTCTTGTCCGCCTGGCCGCAGGTGATATCATAGCCGTGGAGCTTAAAATGTGCATCACGTTCCCTGTAGTCCCTTTGGATAAATTCCTCGCTTTTCAGATATTGATCCACCTCTTCGTCGAATACCCCCACACTGCAGAGCACCTCCCCGTTGGGATCGATGATCAGAACCCCATCTCCCTCATCCTGAATTAAATTGCGGCAAAGCTCCTGAAATCTTTCCTGGTTGACGCCGATCACGATATAGCCCAGCTTTTCCTTCTGTGCCATATCCAAAATTTCCCTGTACAGCACCACCTTGTCATCCCGGTTCGTCAGATACGTTCCCCCGTTCCCTTTCGGGATATGCTTCCAGAGGATCATATGTTCACTTTCCATCGTTTCCTGATAAGCTGCGGACGCCCTTACACTCTCAATATCCGCCATGTTCACACTCCCGTCCATTCCCCTGAGAAACGGGCGGAGACCGCTTTCCGGATAGATCGCGATGGTCTTGATATGCCCTTTCAGCGCGATCATATCCTGTACGATCTGCATCGGCGCCGCCTCCGACCAGAGCTTCGCGTTCCCGTTCAGCTCCGCCACATTGTCCGCCGCCAGTAGTGCCTTGATATCATCATTGATACAAATATATGTCGAAAAATCCTTGATCTCCGTCTGCAATACATGTATGCTTTCCGCCAGCGTATTCACATTGCTCAGATCCGCGCTTTCCCGTTCCGCGATCTCCTTGCGGTAATTATGAAAAAGAAGGGCGACGCATATCAGAACCAGCACAGGCGTAATAATCGCATATCCATAAAATATGAGCTTTGCCTTCACACTTAATCCATTTACCCATCGCCTGATCTTTTTCATGATACCTTCCCCCCTGATCTTCGGAGTTGTATGGAAATAACTTATCCTTTTACCGCACCCATCGCAACACCCTTTGTGATGTGCTTGTTGAGGATGACATACACGATAACCGCCGGCGCCGCGGTCAGAGCCATCACGGCAAACTGCACCGCATAGTTGGAAGAATACTGGCCGGTAAATTCAAGCACGGAGAAAGGAAGCGTTTTCCATTTCGGCGAACTCAAATAGGTACTTGCCATGATGAACTCATTCCAGTTATTCAAAAATGTCATGATGGCTACCGTAGCAATGGAAGACTTCAGCATGGGCATGACAATCTGGAAAATAATCCTGTAAATGCCGCATCCGTCCATAACCGCTGCCTCTTCAAGCTCCACCGGAACAGATTCCATAAAGCTTGTCATCAAAAACAATCCCTGCGGGAGAGAAAACGCCACATATGGGATCAAAAGCGCCCAGATCGTATCCGTCAGCCCCAGCATGTTATAGATCTTATAATTCGGAAGCAACGTGGCATGGATGGGTATCATCATCCCCATCAAAAGCAATGTTTTCACAAGCATGCTCAGCTTCCATCTCATCCGCCTGCACGCAAACGCCGCCATGATCGACACCAGGATCACCAGCAAAACCGCAAGTCCGTTTATGAGTACGCTGTTTTTTAAGTATAACAGAAAATGTCCGTCTACAAAAGCTTTCGCATAATTTCCCCACTGAATTTTTTCCGGAATCACCAACAGCCCGCTGGTGAACATTTCGTTGCTGCTTGCAAGGGAAAAATCCAGCAGCCAGATCAGCGGAAATATCTGGATCACCGCCACAAAGCTCAGTACGATCCATAAAAGAACCTTTGTTATTTTCTTACTCTTTTGCCCCGCCATTTTCATGCCGCTTCCCCCTTTCTCCGGCTGAGTTTCCGGATCTTCCTCTCATCACGGTCTTCAAATACCTTATTCAGGATAACGGTAGCCGCCAGACATATGATGATGAACACAACGCCGATCGCATTGCCGTATCCGTACCGGAACGCCTTGAACGCCTGCTGATACAGGTAATTTGCCGCAAACTGCGTACTGTTTCCGGGGCCTCCGTTTGTCAGGAGGTATACCGTCTCCATCTGTTTCAAGGCGGAGATTACGGCCATCGTCACATTGACCTGGATCACCGGCTTCATCAAAGGGAGCGTGATCCTAAAAAACGTCGTTTTCTGGTCGGCACCGTCGATTGCCGCCGCTTCATAAAGCACCTGGTCAATATTTTTGATCCCGGTATAGTAAATCAGCATCCCCCAGCCGAAACCATGCCAGATCAGGACGATCAGTACGGACCAGATCGCCGTATCTGTCGAAAACCAGTTCATATCCCCTTTTCCGCCGAAGGCTTTGATGATATTGTTTAAAAGTCCAAAATCCGGGTTGTAAATAAATTTCCACAGATATGCAATAACAGCCACGGATATTACGTTCGGTATAAAATATACGCAGCGGAAAAAACTCTCTCCCTTTCCGCCCAATTTGTCCAGAACCGCCGCAACGACGATTGCCAGCGGATGCTGGATACAGATAAACCCAATGGCCAAAAACAATGAATTCCGAAGAGACGTCCAGAATGCCTCGTCATGCATCAGATTTTTATAATTTTCAAGCCCAACCATGGAATAGGACCCCATCCCCGAATAGTCTGTAAATCCATAATACACACTCAGACAGATCGGAGCCAGGATCGCAAAAATAAACAGCAAAAGTCCCGGCAGCACCAAGCTCAATATTACCAATTTATTGCTGTATAATTTTTTCATGTCCCCTTCTCCTTTCAGCTTCCTGCCAAATCCTTTCGGCCTCCCGCCAAATTCTTTCGGCTTCCTGCCAAATTCTTTCGACCTCCCGCCACATTCTTTCGGCTTCCTGCCAAATTCTTTCGGCCTGCGCGGGCCGGCTGCTTCTTCGGGCAGGCCGCGCAGGCAAAAAGTCCTCTCATTCTTATTCCCGTCCAGGAATCTCAGGAAACAAACTCATGCAATTCCTTACTTGTATTCGTTACTTGCAGGATGCGCCAATCGTATCAAGGAAATCCTCTACGCTTGTGCTTCCATTTGATACGCTCTGTATCTCGCTCTCGATGCTTGTCTTGAATACGGAAGGACCGCAGTCGTTGATCGGAGTGCCGGACACACTTGTCGCGTTATTGACAATGTCTACGATCTGTTTCATCAGTTCCGTCTCTTCCCCTGTCATGTACTCGGACTGATCCTGGGCTGACATTCCAACGCCGTTCTCCCATCCGTATTTTGATAACTTATCGGGCTGGTACATATAGTTTAAAAATTTGATCGCTTCATCCTTCACCTCAGACTTGGCAGAAACTCCGTAGCCGCCCCCGTTCCATGCCGTAATATCCGTAACTTCCGCTTTCCCGCCGTCAACAGCCGGCATCGTAAACACCCGGATGTTCTCTCTGACCTCTTCCGGAATATCTTCATTCAGCGCCATGGAAGATTCCCAGCTTCCCATATAGAACATCGCGGCCTGGCCGTTTGTAAACAGGTTCATCGCGGTTCCATAGTCCTGTGAATCGTATCCGTTCTGGAATAATTTCGCGTCAGCGGATGCTTTCAGCAGTTCCGTAGCTTTTACAATATTTTCATCTGTAAAATCGCCCGTTGAAATCGCATTGGAGATAATGTCCGCGCTTTCCGTGCCGGTCAGTTGGAATAAAATATCGGTAAGATACACAGCCATCGGCCATCCGTCTCCGCCGTCCATTGCCATCGGGATCACGCCCGCGTCGCTTATCTTCTTTGCCAGATCCAGAAGGTCGTCATAGGTTTCCGGGATGTCCCATTTGTTGTCTTCAAACATCTTCTGATTATAATAGATGCAGGCAACGTCCGTATTTCTCGGCAGACCGTAGAGCTTTCCGTCATATGTAAATCCGCTTAAAGAGCCCTCGATGAATTTGTAATCCGTATAATCATCGGAATTCAGCTCCGCCAGAACCCCCGCGTCAACCACCTCGTCAAGGAATGAAGGCTGCCCCCAGATGCTTACCACATCAGGCATGCCCTCCATGGAATATGCCTTAAATTTTGTCTTATACGCTTCCTCGTCCAGCGCCTCGACCTCGATCGTCACATTCTCATTTTCCTTCATGTACTCATCGATGATCATCTGCTCCACCAGGCCCTGACCGTTTTTTCTGTCCGGCAGATTGGAAAATAATTTTAAGGTTACGGTATCGGCCGTACTTTCACTTCCGCTCCCGCTTTCAGTTCCGCTTTCTCCCCCTGCGGGCTCCTTGTCTCCACCGCCGCCACTACCGCAGCCGGCCGCCATTGTCATCACCATTGCTCCTGCTAATAAAGCCGCCAAAATCTTTTTCTTCATTACTTTTTTCCTCCTTTTGCTTCGTTTTATTTGATATCTGGATTTTAACATTATCCGGATATGGAAAACAGATATTAAACATTTAAAAAGGTGGAATATTTTTAACTGGTTACTATTCACACCCTGACCGGGTGCTCACAGTAACGGAATCCGGCTCATTGGAAAGTCGCCTAACGGCGAGGAGCCGGATACCCGCCTCATCACTGTATGCGTCTCCAGACACTTCACCAGTCTGAGTACATCTGCCTGCTCCTTGGATCATCCCACCGCACAGCTAGAAATTTTTTCATATGTCTCACTTTTGCAACCGATTATTTATTCCCAGAAGATAAAATCTATAAAAGGTGCATAAAGTGAGACAATATTCAGGAGGAAATCTTATGCCAAAACCAAGAACTAAAACCGGTGAGAAAAATCTTATCAGCAATCAATTAATTGAACTTCGGAAGCAGAAGAATTATTCCCAAAGGGATCTCTCCTACCTGCTCCAGCTTGCGGGCTATGACATGGACAAGAATGTAATCACAAGGATTGAGACAAATAAACGGTATGTCACTGACCTGGAGCTTCAGGCACTTTCCCAAGTCTTCCAGGTTTCCTATGATTACCTCATAGAGGGGAATAATAAGGCCGAAAACACATAAATCCGGAGTCCAACTCTGTCACGGCTCATGGCCAATGTCATTAACTTAAGCAGCCAACCTTTATAACCGCATGTTTATCTCCAAACAGGTAAAATCTAAAGGAAGTGCATAAAATGAGACAATATCAGGAGGAAATCTTATGTCAAAACCAAGAACTAAAACCGGTGGAAAAAACCTTATCAGCCGTCAATTAATCGAACTTCGGAAGCAGCGCAATTATTCCCAAAGGTATCTGTCCTATCTGCTCCAGCTTGCAGGCTATGACATGGATAAGAATGTGATCACAAGGATTGAAACCAATCAGCGATATGTCACTGACCTGGAGCTTCAGGCACTTTCCCAGGTCTTCAATGTTTCCTATGATTACCTTATTGAAGGAAAAGACAAGGACGATAATTAGTCGGTATTGTACGGCAGAATCCCCGGAGACACCCTCCGGGGATTCTACTGTTTTTCCCCTCTTCTGTTATATGCATCTCCCCGCCAAATTTTGATTTTAATCACAAATTGCAAAGCATGACTTTGGGAGGCAAAAAACACCGAAAAGCAGCCTTTTTTCGTTTATTCTTTCAGCCCGTACATTTCCCGATATTGGCGCAAAGTCATGCCGACTGTTTTTTTGAACTGTGTACCAAGGTGGCTTTGGGAAGCGAAGCCTAGGTAAGCGGCGATCTCGCTGTAAGAGTAATCGGAATACATGAGAAGGTTCTGCGCCAGGTTGATCTTTTCCTTTCGGATAAATTCGGTAATGGAGATCCCCTCACACTGGCGGAACAGATTGGAGAGGTAGGCGGCATTTAAGGACAGCGTGTCTGCAATCCGGGCGAGCGAGAGTTTGCCGTGGAGATGGGTAAAGATATAGTCTTTACATCGCTTTACATGATAATTTTCATCCCGGACGGTTTTTCCGTTCCGGGAATTTTTAATTTCGGAGACCATGCGGGCATACTGGTATTTTAATGCTGTCATCAGATGATTCACGGTGTCTATATCGGCGCACTCTTCGATACTTTGAATCAAGGTATCACTGAGTGAAAAAGAAATCTCGGGCATCACACCCCCGCGGATGGCTGCACGGCAGGCAAGGGCCGTATTTACGATGGCAAGATTTTTCGCATTGCGCAGGTCGTCCTTCGCAAGACGGCCGACTTTTCCGGGATAATTTTCATGCAGGCTTTTGTACAGCGTTTCCAGATCCCCCTGTTCGATGCTTGTCATCTCGCGAAGCTCCTGATCATAAGGATTATGTTCAATCCCCAGCTCCTGATTTGTAAAAAGGAGGTCCGTAAATTTTTTCAGAGTACTTTTGGAAATGGATGGATGTAAGGATGATTTTTCCATGATCATGCGGCCCTTTCTTTATCTGACACTTTTTCAACCGTACGGTTGGCATATTTTGTCTACATTATAAAGCAAGTATAGCATGAGATTATACTAAAAGAAATGATAAAGCACAAAAAAGTATGATATAAATCAGAATTTCTGTAAAGTATAATGATGCTGTAACAGGAAAAAATCTGTTCCAGTCAGAGCCGCATACTGATCTGTAAGAGCTTAGGAGTTGTGGGGAAATGTTGGAACAGACGCTGGAAAAAGAGAAGGAGACTCGAATTATGATACTGAGATATGAAACGGATATGATGGGGTCGGGCTACAACAATAAATTCAGCCAGACCGTTCAACTGCATGAAGACACGGCAGGAGTGGAATGCCAGGTTGTCAATCTTTACCCGGAATTGAAATACGAGACCTTTGAGGGTTTTGGAGGCGCGGTCACAGAAGCAGCGGGCTATGTGTACTCGCTGATGAATGAAGAACAGAAAAAGAAGCTGGTAGAGACGTATTTCTCTCCGAATAAAATGAATTACCGGCTGGTCCGGATTCATATGGATAGCTGTGATTTTTCTCTCGGGATGTACGAAGCAATGTCTGACCCGGAGGATACGGAGCTGAAAACTTTTTCTTTTGAACGGACGGAAAAGTATATCATTCCGATGCTGGAGGACATCCGTAAGGTTGCCGGGGATGAGCTGAAGCTGATGCTGACGCCGTGGTCGCCGCCGTCATTTATGAAAACCAACGGGGACCGGAGACAGGGAGGCAGACTGAAGCCGGAGTATCGGAAGATGTGGGCGGATTATATATGCCGGTATATCCAGGAATTTCGGGGCAGGGGATACCAGGTTCAGAGGGTGTCCGTACAAAATGAACCGAATGCCGTACAATCCTGGGATTCCTGCCTGTTTACCGCGGAGGAGGAAAAGGTGTTTCTCCGGGACTTTCTGTATCCGGCTATGACGGAGCGGGGATACGGGGATATCGAAATATTTATCTGGGATCATAACAAAGAGCGGATCTATGAGCGTGTGAGGGATGTTGTAGACGAAAGTACGGCGCATATGGTGACAGGGGCGGCATTCCACTGGTACAGCGGAGACCATTTTGAAGCGATGGATCTGGTACGCCGGCATTATCCGGAGATCAAGATGATCATGTCGGAGAGCTGCCTGGAATATCGGCTGTTTGATGAAAAAAATATTGAAAATGTGACGAATCGTCTGTGCCATGAGATCATCGGCGATCTGAACCATGGAATGTGCGCGTTCTATGACTGGAATCTCCTGCTTGATGAAAAGGGAGGCCCAAATCATGTAGAGAACTACTGCCATGCCCCGTTTTTATTTGACACAAATACAAAGACGCTCCTTCCACAGAAAACACAGATACAGTTTGAACAGTTTTCACGCAATATAGTTCCAGGTTCGGTCAGGATCGCGTCCACAAAATATACGGAGCAGATTGATGCGGCGGCATATCAGACTCCGGAGGGAAAGGTTGTTGTGCTTGTGTTAAATAAAGGAGAGCAGCCGCTTCCGGTTAACTTCCGGATAAGGGGGAAGGCCGCCGAGATCGTCCTGCTTGGTAAAACACTGGCGACATGTGTGATTGAAGGTATATGAGCTTCTGACAGGAAAGGATGAGGGAGGAATATCCGTTATGATGAAAGCAGAATATCTATACACCCATATCGTATATCTGATTCATGCTCCGATCTATGTCTATAATGAACGGAAAGAGCGGGTGGCAGTTTATATAGACAATGGAGAGCAGCAGAGTCTGTATGACTGCGATCCCGGATTTTTAGAATTTCTGCTGGAACAGGGAAAGGATGAGCCGGTCCTCTATGTGGAAGAGCGGGTGATTCTGTATGGAATCATAAAAAAGGAAGGAAATACGTATATACTCGGCCCCTGCGGACTGGACCGCAATGAGATTGAATCCGCAAAGTATCTGGTCCGCAGGCATCATATGGATCAGAACAGGCCATACTGCATCCATACCGTGTCCATAAATGTATTCGGTGAAATGATGATCATGCTTTATGAAATGTTTACCGGAAAGACTATGGGAAGGAGCGAGCTGTTTCTGAACAGCTTCTGTAACGAATCCTTTGAAATGGAGATGGAAGAAAAGATGCACATGGTCTTTCAGGAACTGCGGGCGACCGGCACGATCCACAATCCCTACAGTCAGGAAATGCGGGAGCAGGAGGCCATACGCGCCGGGGATCTGGAAGCGCTCAAGGAGAGCTTTCGGGAGACCTATATCGGAAAGCTGGGGGTTCTGTCCCACGATCCGCTGAGAAATGAAAAAAATCTCGCAATCGCTGTAATCGCCCTGGCCTGCCGCTCTGCCATCGAGGGCGGGCTGATGCCTGAGGTGGCCTACTCCATGTCGGACGCATTTATAAGGCGGACAGAAGAGCTGAAGGAGGTCGGGAAGGTTCAGGTATTGATGCGGAAGGCAGAAATGGATTACTGCAATGCGGTCAGGAAACTCACGCAGACCAATACGAAGAATACTCTGGTCAGGCGCTGCAAAAATCTAGTCTACCAGGAACTTCATTCCAGAATTACATCCAAAAAACTGGCAGAGCGCCTGGATGTCAGTCCGGGCTACCTTTCACGCCTGTTTATCCGGGAAGAGGGAATGAAGCTGACGGATTATATCGCATATATTAAGGTTGAAACAGCCAAAAAGAAGCTGCTGTATACAGAGGATTCTTTCGAAGAAATCGCGTACTCCCTTGGATTTTCTACGCAAAGCCATTTCGGGCAGGTATTTAAGAAGTATGCGGGCATGACTCCAGGGCAGTATCAGAAGCTATACAGAAATTAATTTTCTCTGTTTTGCACAAAAAACAGTAAACAAAATTGTAAGATTCGTAGAAATTAAAAAACAGGTCAATGTTACGACACAGTGTTTGATTTTTTGATATGATCCGACACTGTGTTTTGTTATACTTGTTCCATCAATGAATCAGCATTTCACTGAAAATAAAAAAGGAAAGGAATGATCTTATGTATGTAAAAGGTGTAAATCTGGGAAATTGGCTTGTTCTGGAAAAGTGGATGAGTCCGGCTCTCTTTGAGGGAACGACTGCAGAAGATGAGTATTACCTTCCCACGCAGCTTCCTCCTGAGGTCTATGAGGCCAGGATCAAGGTTCACCGCAGCGAGTATATTTCAGAACGTGATTTTGCTGTGATCAAACGAGTAGGGATGAATATGGTGCGCATCCCTGTCCCCTATTTCATTTTTGGAGACAGGCCGCCGTTCATCGGATGCGTCAAAGAGCTGGATAAAGCTTTTGACTGGGCGGAGAAATACGGGCTGCAGGTTCTCATCGACCTCCATACTGCCCCCTTAAGCCAGAACGGTTTTGACAATGGCGGAATCTGCGGTGTGTGCAAATGGAGCCAGACGTCGGAAGAGGTTTTATTTGTCCTGGATGTCCTGGAGAAGCTGGCGAAGAGGTATGGACAGCGGAAAAATCTGTTTGGCATTACGCCGATCAATGAGCCGATTACGGAAAATATGTGGAACCTGATGGATGTGCCGAACCGTTACCGTGCGGCAGACCCGGAGTTGGCGGCAGGCAGCGGCCCGAATACGCTGGAATTTCTGAAAGGGTTTTATGAAAAGGCTTATAATTGCATCCATCCGTTTATCCACGAGGAAGCCTATGTTGTATTTCATGATGGGTTTGAGCTGAAGGCATGGAAGGATTTTCTCACTCGGCCGGAATACCAGGGGAATGTTGTCCTGGATACGCATCAGTATCTGATGACGGCTGAATCTCTGGGCTGTAAGCAGACCTTGAACGGCTATATCGAATATATCCAGGAGAATTTCGCCGCGGATATTGCAGAGGTACAGCAATATGTTCCCGTGATAGTGGGCGAATGGAGCTTGTTCAATGCCTATATCATGAATTCCTCTCACCAGGAAGGCGCGCTGACTCCGGAAAGCATAAAGCATTTTTATGCCCAGCTTGCAAACGCGCAGCTGGCCGCATGGCAGGAGGGCAGCGGATATATTTACTGGAACTACAAGCTGCTTCTGGATACGGTTGCGGAACCCCGGTGGATGGGATGGGACTGCTGGGATCTGGGCAAGAGCGTGGAGCTGGGCTGGTTTCCGGTGGGAAATGAATAACAATAAGAGAATTTGAGAGAAAGGGGTATATAAGGTTGGAAACTTCAAAACAAATGAATACAGTAGATCCGAACGCGAGATTGTCTGTCAAGGAGAGACTTGCCTACGGCCTTGGAGATTATAACAACAATCTCGTAGTTTCTTCGATCAATGCGTTTTTGCTTGTGTATTATGTAAGCGTGCTCGGTGTAGATTCAAAGCTTGCGGCCTCCGTGCTTGCTGTTTCGAAGATATTTGACGGAATTTCAGATCTGATCATGGGGCGGATCGTTGATAAAACCCACAGTAAATGGGGAAAGGCCCGCCCATGGATTATGAGAATGTGCATACCGCTGGCGATCAGTACGGTATTGATGTTCTCCGTACCGGCAGGGCTGACGGGGACCTTCCAGCTTACTTATATGTTTTTGACCTATAATCTGGTTTCCACCGTTTTTTATACGGCGGTAAGTCTTCCATATTCGACGCTGCAGGGGCTGATGACCACAAATCAGTATGAACGTGGGCTGCTGGGCAATTTCCGTATGATGCTGGCGACCTTCGGTACGATGACGGTCAATACGGTAGTCTTGAAGATGTGCGCGTTCTTCGGCGGCGGGGAGCAGTATTCCCAGAAGGGCTGGACGATGGCATATATCTGCCTGATGATCGTGTTCGTGTGTCTTGAGATGGTAACCTTCTTCTTCTGTAAAGAGCGCGTGGTTGATGAGAAACCAGCAGAGTCAGATTCGAAAACGGACGGGCCGTCAGTCATCGAATGTCTGAAAAGTCTTGTGATGAATAAATACTGGCTGATCATGGTTGTCTTTTTATTCGCGCAGTATTTTATGATGTCCTGCTTCTTTGGAAGCAACCTGTATTTCGCGACCTATGTCATGAAAAATGAGGAGTCCTATTCCATAATCTCCAATTCCCTGTCCATGGCACAGATGGCGATGATGTGTGTGACCCCGTTCATGATGAAAAAGATCGGGAAACGCTGGACGGCGCTGATCGGTATGATCGCGGCAGGAGTTGCTTTTGCACTGACCGGGTTTGCTGGGAGCAGCGTCGCGATGGTGGTTGCGTGCAATATCCTTAAGGGTATGGGATTTGGCTGTGCCGCTGCGACCGTATTTGGAC
>VSNK01000008.1:6424-38978 GCA_009774255.1 Faecalicatena sp. | reverse complement strand
GACTTCTTCAGGATTCCATCACCTATGGGCAGTGGCATACCGGTGTCCAGGCGATCGGAATGGGCAATGCGGCTTCTTCCTTCAGTATGAAGATCGGCTCCGGTATCGGTACGGCTGCGATGGGATGGATCTTGGATGCCGGAAACTTCAATGTAGACCCTTCAGGACCGGCTGCGGCTGCGGCGATCAAGATGACCTGTGTATGGGTTCCGGTAATCACCTGTATCGTTGCGGCAGTGTGTATGGTGGTGTTTGATCTGGATAAGTATTATGAAAAAGCGGTTGATGATCTGGCGAAGGGACGCTGGAGAGGCAGCAGCAAATAGTATCGAAATGTTTTCACGCAAAACAGCAAATTACCGTTTGAAGGAATTGAACGGAATTCTTTTCAGGGGCTGCGGAACATAGCTACGTGTTCCGACGCCCCTGACTATTATTGATTCTGCAACTCTTAAACTCATTTTCTTTTATACAGCTTATCCTTTTTATAGATGATATTCCCGCACGTTCCGTCCTCTCGCTCAAACCGCTATTGCATTTCTTTGCGATAAACGCATGATGTCCCATGAATTTAAAGGGAACATCATCCGCCGCGCTGGGCGCATGGTCATTTTCCCCCTTGTCCATATTTATCCTCTTTAACCTGAGCGGACATCGTTACAGTTGCAAAAAAGACGCATGGTTTACAATTACCGAACCATGCGTCTTTACACTGTTTTTTGATATTAAGGAGTTGTAAGCCTGCCCGAACAGCCAAATACAAGGAAGGCTTTCCACCTTGTAAATCAAAGCGGAAGTCAGGAGTAACTCTTCAATCCCGGAAGCCTTTGAAGTGTATCAAGCCATTCGGAAAAGTGGGGACACTTTTTACGGATCTTATGGATTCCTATTACTTCCAGCAGTTCCGACACAGTTTCACCCTTTTTATAATTTAAAGCATGAAGCAATCGTTTGGAAGGGGCTGTTTGGGCGCCATGATTTATTTCTTCAGGCGGAATCGCTCTCGTTTCTTTGTATAGCTGATGAATCTTTGCGATATCTTCTGGTTCCAGGTAATCATATTCCAGCACTTTTATATCCGTAAAAAGCAAAGTCTCAAATTCATGGAGCTGTATGTATGGGATGAATCGACATTCCGCACCCGTGGAATATAACTCCGAAGCAATATCCATTCTCAGTAATTCTTCTATAATACGAACGCTTTCCCGATGATCCTGACATGCCATTGCCTCTTCATACCCCGGAAAATCGGCGGGAAGGCGGAAGAAGTCAAACATTGTTGTAATATATGCGGCTGTATCTTCCTTCGCCCATCGCAGAATGTCTCTTTTTGCATGTTGATATTTAAGTAAACCTCCGCGATACTCATAGTTTGTCTTTGAATCTTTGCTGGTCATTACACAGCGTGAACTAATCAAAGGACTGCCGCCAAAATATTTGTTCAGTGAACATTTTGCAAATTTCATCTCGCTCTGCCCTTCCGCCACCACGTTTACTCGAATCATAAAGGCAGTCCCCCCAGCACATTTTTTTCCCACAGTTCTCCCAGTGTATATTCCAAAAGCCACTCCCTCAGATCGCTCTCCTTATACCGCCGCAGTATACTCCTCTGATTTACACTGTCATATTCCGCAGTAATAATGTCCTCGCATGAGAACTCATTCAGCAACAGGGGAGACTGTGTCGATACAATGATCTGCGATGTTCTGCTGGCCATGCGTATTTCCTTGGCAAGCAGAGAAATGGCATAGGGATGCAGGCCAATCTCCGGCTCGTCCAAAATAATGGTCATAGGCGCCGTCCTGGCCGGCTGAAGCAATAATGTGGTCAAAGCCACAAAACGAAGCGCCCCGTCCGAAAACTGATGAGGGCCAAATATTTCTTCCGCCCCTTCCGTTCTCCAGTTCAAGGGCAGATTACCATTACTGTCCGGTTCTAATATAAAATCAAAAAACTGAGGCAATGCCATGCGGGTATATCTTACAATCCGCTCATAATACGGCAGCCTTTCCGGATCCTCTCTCATTTGATACAGAAATGCGGAAATATTTCCTCCGTCCGAACGCAGATAGCTTCCATCTGCTGCACTGGTCATACTGCGGATTCGTGCATTGATCGACGTATCATTAAAGTGAAACACTCTCAGCCGTTCTAAATAATTGCGCAGCACTCGCGCCGTCGTATCCCATGAATTTGACAATTCGGCTTCCTGATGCCCGATTCCAAAATCCTTTTGATACGGTTTGGAATATGTCTCTTCCTGATACATGATCTGCTCTTTCGCAAAAAATAATTGGTCTGTTGCACTTGGCTCCAATCGGAAGGAATAGTGATCCTCTTTTCTGCCATTCGCATCATGAATCTGCAGTTCCCCCGCAATTCGCTCCGTTTGCTTCGTGCCGAAATAGAAAAGAGACTGCGCGCCTCCCTGTCTGGCCACATAACTTCTCAGCCCTCTGGTCATCATAAAAGAAATCATCTCAAGAAAAGAAATCAGGTTGCTTTTGCCTGCTCCGTTCGCTCCGATAATGATATTAATATCACTCAGGTCGATTTTATTTTGTGCAAGATCACCGTCATAGGAACGATATCCCGCTAAGGCTATAGATTTCAAACAGGTTTCTATCATATAATACATCCGCCTTTACTTTTTTAATGGGCATCACCATATTCGCTGCATTTCTTATATTTTACCCAACCTTTCTGACATAAGCAACAAAAATATCCTTTCGCCTGGATTATTTTTTCATCGCAGAGGATTATCCATGCAGCCTTTTTATTCCGAAGCCCTGCTCCATTTCCAGATGAACCCCATCCCCGCCGTACAGATCCCGGCGCCAAAAAGAAATGCGGCTGTCAGGCTCTTTTCCGCCAACGCGCCAAACACCAGGTTGGTTCCGGCGCCGATGCCATCCAGAAGCATGGCGTGGATGCTCAGAGCGGTTGCCCGGTATTCGGTATGCACCTGCCGGTTCTGCATTTCCGTCTGAAAGGGCTGAAACAGACTGTTTGAGATGCGCAGCGCCAAAATGCCGCAGACGGAAGGCAACGCAGACTTCGCTGCAGCCAGAGTCAGACAGGAGCCAACGGCAAGCCCGCCGAAGGTCACCCCTGCGGCACGGATTCCCACACGTTTCGTAAACCGGGAAGAAACAGCCCCGCACGTCCCGAGCAGCGTCGCCGCAATATAAACAGTGCCGATGGCCGCATTTCCAAGACCGCATTTTTCATATTGGAGCTGGTTGAGAAACACAGTGACTGTCTGATGGGTTTCATTCAAAAAGGCAGCCCCAATTAAAAACAGCAGCAGGTTTCGGCTGCGAAATGTATCAGACAGCACCTGCCGGAATCCCTCCTCGTTGATCCGTGTGCTCCCCTCCGGGCTCACGTCGGTCAGACACAGGGACAGCACTGCGGCCATCCCGTAGCTGATCACAGTGAGCAGCCCCGAAAGTCGGTAATCGTCCCGCACAAATATGGAGAATACTGCCGCAGCAGCAAGCAGTCCCGCCATTCCCAGACTGTTATAGATTCCAAATGCTTTCTGGCTGTCTTCTTCTCTGCTGGAGAGATAGAGAATACTGGTATCCACGCCGGACATTCCGGAGATCACAACACTGAGCAAGATACGCTCCGCCAGGAACCCGGTAAATCCTTCGGCCCTCCAGAATATGATCTTGGAGAGAAAATAGAGGGCACAGCAAAATACCATCGTCTTCTTATAGCCGATCTTGTCCGCTGCGACGCCCCAGACGACTTCCAGTAGAATACACAAAATAAGGGAAATACTTTCGATCACGGTGATCTGAAATACGGATACCCCCTGCGCCTGACGGTAAAGAGTGGCAACAGGGCCGTAAAATACCATGCCTTGAAGGAATGCAATGGCATACATAAGATAAAGATTTCGTTTCATAGTTAAATTGTCCTTTCATTCGTTTCAAATTTGGATACAACAAAAAGGCACTTCATGAAAGCGCCTTTTCACGATACTGTGAACTTGTTGAATCATGACGGACAATTCATAACCAGTCTCTCCTGCATTTATACTGGTTTATATTATAATCCATGCTTTTTTCAAACACAAGTTATTTCCTTTATTCTCATTAAAATCACTGCATATTTTGTTACAGTTCATTCCTGGGCCGTGCACCACGCTGCACGGCCACAGGCCAGTAGTACCGGGGCTGGAATCCGGCCTCTTGCCGTAAGGCAACTTTAAACAGGCCGGATTCGTTACAGTTCGCTGGCTGGTCAGTGAACTGTAACCATATTTTTGATCGGGAAATCCACTCTCCAATCCCCTTCAACCAGATTCGAACATGTCACAAAATATCCCTGCACCGAATAGTGGCTCAGATCATCCTCCGGTCCCACATCAAAAATATATTCTTCATAGCTTCCTTTATTTTCATCATCCCAAAATGAAACACTGACCGGAAACTTTTCCGGATTTCCATTCTCATCCGCCAGCCAAAGAGTCCCATGATTATCATAGGTCCCGATATCTTCATAATATGCCTGAATATGAAGCTTTCCGTCTATGAATCCATATGCGGTGACCATCGCCCCGTCTGCCGGCGAAACGAGAGCCTCCTCATTGGGAAATAAATATTCCTTCACATCCTCGGCCTGAAGTTCACTGCCAGTGCTTCCGCCGGAGCCTCTGATATTCAATTCATTCTCGCGCTGCACCTTTGTAACCTCCGGGACGCTTTGCAGATTCATTTCCGGCAGTTCCACGGTGATCTCCTGTTTTCCGCTTAAAAATCTGGACACACTGAAGGTCATCCTCTGCCCCGTGATATCCTTCCCGAACCGCTGTACGGAGATTAAAAATACCGCCGTCCCGCTCTCATCGTCATAGTCGATCAGGCCGCAGGTTCCCATCTGGTCGCCGGGTGTATGAATGCTATAGCTGTCAAACAAATCCATCGTCCCATCGACCCGTTTCCCGGTCAGATCCTTCATGGAAATGTAAACCTCTGCAAATTCTCCGTGGACATAGACGGCCTCGACCTTCATCTCTATGTCGTTATCCGTGCAGGACACATTGACCGGTGCGAGATGCTCCGCAATGTCCGGGTAAAACCAGGACAGCATATCATACGCAGGCAGCACCCCTGCAGCCGTGGCCGCGGACAATAATGACAGAGACAGCGCGAACACGATTCCAAGACAGGCGGCAATCCTTCCCGCCCATTTCAAAGCCCTTGCCGACGGCTTCTTATTTTTCTCGGCATAGCCTATGCTCTCCGCAATATACCGCCCGTCCATATCAGAAATCATTTTCTCAACATATTTTTGATTCATGACAAATATCCCTCCGCTCTTAAATATTTCTTCAGCCGTTCTCTTGTCCTGTGCAGATGCACATTTACATAATTCCGGCTCAGCCCCAGTTCCTTTGCGATCTCCGGAATCTCTCTGCAGAACCAGTATCGCCGCACAAATATCACCCGGTCCTTCTGCCGGATTTTCCCCAGGAAATGATTGATCCGCTCCGCAATCTCTCCGGCGATCAGCTCATCCTCCACCGAATCCTTTGACACCAGAAACTCCGCTGCCTCCTCTAAAATGACATCGTATCGGGAGTTTCTTTTTTGTGCCGTAAGGCTGTGATATTTTTTCAGAGAAACATTTCTTGTAATCCGGCATATATAGGCGGATAAGAGTTCCGGCTGTTCCGGCGGGATGCTGTTCCACACCGCAAGAAATGCGTCATTTACGCATTCCTCTGCGTCCTGATCGTTATGTAAGATCTGCTTTGACAATGACCGACATAAGTCTCCGTATTTTTTCGATAATTCTATAATCGCATGTTCCGAACGTTCCATAAATAATTCTATGATCAGCTGATCTTCCAACCCTCTCTCCCCCCTTCACCTATATACTACCGATTTTCGCAAGAAAATTACACCTTCTTTGCATTTCTTTGTGAACTTTTTTCGCCCGGTGTTACAGTTCACTGGCCAGCCAGCGAACTGTAACGATAACACACCTGATATTCAGGGGTAAGGAGTTGTAGAAATCATTGAAACTCCGCAGGAATCATGTTATGATAAAAACTCCTAAGAAGAAAGATAAGGAGGGCAATGATGGTACGGGAAGCGGTCAAGGAAGATCTGGCGGAAATTTTACAGCTATATTTATACCTGCATGAGCAGTCGATTCCGGAGCGGTCGGCGCATTTATCTGCAGTATGGGAGCAGATCATATCGGATGAGAATCATCATCTTATTGTAAATGTGATTGATGGGAGGATCGTTTCCTCCTGTGTCTGCGTGGTCATTCCCAATCTGACCAGGAATGTGCGTCCATACGCTTTTGTGGAAAATGTCGTCACGCATCCGGACCACCGGGGGCAGGGATATGCCTCCGGCTGCCTGGATTATGCGAAGCAGATCGCGGAAATTAATCATTGCTACAAGATGATGCTGCTCACCGGTTCTAAGGAGCAAAGCACACTAGAATTTTACAGGAATGCCGGATATAACTCTACGGATAAAACAGCATTTATCCAATGGATCGGGATGTGAAAAAAGAGACAGCACTGCGGTTGCAGGGCTGAAAACATCTGATAAATCCAACCGTACAGTTGGAAATTTTCTCTTGTATTCTTCTGTGGCAGTGTGCTAGAATAGAGAAAAGCATATTTTCTTTAAGTTCATTATATCGGAACATCTGTTTCCGTTATATCTATAACAGTTCACAAGGGGCTCTATCCCCTGTCCTTTCAGAAAATTCGTGCTTTTATCCAAATAAGCGGGAGTTTTTCTGAACAGGGATTGGAAAATCTCCTGAAAAAAATAGAATAAGGAGTTTTTCTATGGAGCAGACGAACAAAGAGAACAGCACGATCTACTGGCATCCTGCATTTTATGCGGGCATTCAGATCGAACTGCTAGACGATGCAGACAATCTGGAATTTGAAAGTGAACATCTTCTGAGCAAAAAACCCATGCAGATCGATGTCATGATCATCAAAAAAGAGGCTGACCGGCCCGTAAAAAAGAATATCGGGAGATTTTTCAGGAAAAGAAATATTGTTGAGTACAAATCTCCGGATGACTCCCTGTCCGTTGACGATTATTATAAGGTATATGGATATACCTGTTTTTACAAATCGGATGGGGCCGTTGTAAATGAGATTCCTCTGGAGGATCTCACGATCACCCTCGTATCCGAAAGCTATCCCCGGGAACTGATCAGGCACCTGCAGGATTCGAGAGGATTTAAGGTAGAGAAGGTGGAGGACGGAATCTATTCCATCGTGGGGGATACGATTCCAATTCAGCTCCTTGTCACCCGGCAGTTGTCCCAAAAGGAAAATCTATGGCTGAGAAGTCTCACTAATAAGCTGGACACACGGGAAAATGCGGAGCTGCTGATTGAAGATTACATAGGACATCAGAAAAATAACCTGCACAAAGCGGTCATAGAGACAATCATGCGTGCAAATCAGAAACTGTTTGAGGAGGTAAATGGTGTGAGTGATATTATTATGGAAATCGTACAGGAAAAATTTGACAGGAAACTGAAAGAAGAATTGGATAAGGAAACAAAAATAATAAAAAAGAAAATGGAAATCGAAGTCAAAAAGCAAATGGAAATCGAAGTCAAAAAACAAATAGAACTCGAAGTCAAAAAACAAATGGAAATCGAAGTCAAAAAAGAAGCAGAAAATATAAAGCTAACGGAACGCATCACCATGGTCTGGAAAAAATGTGCCAAAAACAAACCGCTCCCGGTCATTGCCGACGAGATGGAGACCGAACCGGCGGAAGTTCTCCCGATCTACAGCCTCATCACAGAAAATCCCGGAAAAACCGTGGACGAAATTTATACATTATTCGTTAAATCCTTATAGCACACCCCGTGATCCGAAAGCGATCATTATCCCTATGAATATCAGCAGGCACTCCCGCAAAGGGAAAGTGCCTGCTCTTTTAGTTCAAATCAAGCAGCCACTTTTCAAAGAGCAGGAATAACTCCCACTATCTCTGTCTATACTATCTCCATATAGACTTAGGAGTTTTAGAAAAATAACTGACACATCTTGGCTTGTCTATTTCTCCGGCTACACAGGTCAAAAAGCCTCGACGATGGCCGTAAGGAATCCACCATGCTACGCATGGTCCCCCTTAGGGCAAGGCCCACTACGTTGCTAAGCGCCAGTGACGCTTGTTCAGCAAGGACCGAAACGGAGTGTAGAACTGCGTTTTTTGACCTGCACATCCGAAGAAATATCCTGCGCAATCTGTATCACTTATTTTTCTACAACTCCTTAATTTCTCTGCCAGAAATTGGCAAAGTTCTATTAAATATCTCGCGGCAGCCGCCAAATATCCATGCAAGCATGGCTGCCTGGCTCGTTGCTTCGCGGGAATAAACGAAAAAGGAACCTATTTTATGGAAGCTCAAAAACGTTACGAAAATCCACAGCCGGAAGGCCACATAGAAGGTTTTACTATTTTCTGCAGGACAAACAGGGCATCCATCGCCGTCATGCTGTGTATGCTGTTTCTGACTTACGGGTTCATGCTGTTTCATTTCAGCTTTTCCATCGACACCGAGGAATGCATTGTCCTCCAAATGGACTTTTTTAAGGGCTGGATCGGAATCAACCGGTATGGGCTGGTGTTTACAAAATGGCTCACCGGGCTGCTGGCTCTGCCCCCCGGATGTGCGGCGGTGCTGATGGTGCTGACGACCTTTGGCTACAGCCTGGCCTGGATGTATTTTTTCTTGTGGATCAAGCCAGCGGACAGAAGTCCGTCGGGACTTGGCTGCGTGTTCCCGGTGCTATTCTTTTCCAGTATCCCCATGGTGGAACTGACCAACTTCCAGTGCCAGTCCTTTGAGATCGCATTTGCAATGCTGGTCTGCGCGGCGGCACTTTTGCTGGAATGGGACTGGATCCTGTCAGGCGGCATCCTCCAGCTTCTGCTGTCCGTCCTGCTGGGAGTATGGTGCTTTGCGTCCTACCAGGCGTTTGTGCCGCTCTATATCTCTGCGTCCCTGACCTCCTTTCTTCTGGCATATCGTTACCGGAATGATGAGATCGGCGGCCGTGTTTATCTGGTGTCCATCAAGCTGGCAGCGGTATTTCTGTGCGATTATGTGATCTGTTCCCTGGCGGGCAGACTGTTGATGTTCCTGGCAGGCATTGAAGCCGGGGCCTACACGGACAATATGATCCGCTGGGGAAAAGAACCCCTGAGCGAGATTCTGACTTCCCTGAGGCTCTATGCAGGCGATGTCGTGCTGGCGAGAAATCTTTTCTGGAACCGGGGATATTTCTTCGTGGCTGTCGGGCTTTTGCTGATGGCATTCCGGAAAATCCGAAGAAAAAACTCGGAACGGAAATTTTATCCCTACTATGTATTCGTCACTTTCCTGCTTTTGGCTTCGCCCTTTTTCCTACCCGTCCTGCTGGGCGCGCCGCCGGTGATCCGGGGACAGCTTGCCCTGCCTTTTGTCGTGGCGGCAGGCGCGGAGATGATCGGGGAACGTTTTTTAGAATATGTGAAAATACTTTCCGCACATTACAGGGCAGTCCGGCTTGCCGCAGCAGCGTTCTTATTTCTTCTTATTTTTAGGGAAAATGTCGTAAAGGACAACCGACTCCTTTATTCGGATTATGTGGTAAGCCAGCAGGAAAATACGCTGACGGAACGGCTGATCGAAAAAATCGAGACGACGGGCGGCGGGGAATACACTGTGGCAGGCAATGTGGAAGATATTGAAGCAGGCAGCGAGCAGGACACTGCAGCGAGCGGTGGGGATGGAACTGCAACTGGCCGCGTGATGGATACTGCTGCGGACGGCGAAGAATACACTGCGGTGGCGCTCCTTGGAAAATGGTCCCCCGCCTGTAATCCATCCATGCTCCAGGGCGAGACGCTGGGGCACTCTTTCTATGAATGGGATCAGGCAGTCCCGGGCTGTACCTGCAAACGGGTGCTCAACTATTGGAACGTACTGGGTTACCAATATCGGTATCCGGATGATGAGCAGTGGAAACGTGCAAATGAACTCGGGGAAGGAATGCCCTCATGGCCCCGGGATGGCTCTGTGATCCGGGATGGAGAGCTGGTTGTGATCAAGCTGTCGGAATAGGGATGGGGCGAGGCCGTGTGATCAGGTTGACCTCCACCAAAAGAGTCTCTCCGGTGTGCTGCTCCAATGCCGCCATATACTTTCGGTCTTTGATCTGGCTGATTGCCGCGTTCACTGATTGATTCCATTTCAATTCCACCAGCAATGCCGGAAGCTCCGGATATTCCTTACGCGGCAGGAATACCAGGTCTGCAAATCCCCGTCCCGCAGGTAGTTCTCTGATCGGCTTGAAATAATATTTCACGGAGGAGCTGCTGGATGCCACCCTGGAAATGGATTGTGGGAAGGTGGCAGATATCATCGAGGAAATCCACATGGGTTATGCATCGAATATCCAGTATAATAATGAAAATTCTCTGAGCAGTGTGTTAAGTATTGCATACCTTGGAGCCACATTTTCCGCCTCATCACGGATCAGGGCATCCCACTCATCGATAATGATGATAAATTTCTGCCCGTTCTTTTTGTGGATTGCTGCCAGTGTATCCGGCAGGGAAATGATTTCCACCGAAACAGCTTCCGGAAAGAACTCCCTCAATTCTTCAATCACATTTTTTTCAATATAAGAAACGGTTTGATCCGCCGACTTTACACTGGTAAGGCACCACTGGACATCAATACGGATCACATGATATTGGTTCAAATGATGCCGGAAGCTTTCATGAGTACTGATCTCCCTTCCCTCAAACATTGCCGCCGAGTCGCAGCCTGTGCTGTAATAAGCCGTAAGCATATTGGCAGTGATTGATTTTCCAAAACGCCGCGGCCAGCTGTTGCAGATCAATGCATTCGTCGTATCGATCACTTTATTCGTATAAGACAGCAGCCCCGTCTTGTCCACATATATCTCTGAATTCAATGCAACCTGGAATGCACTGTTTCCAGGATTCACAAATATTCCCATATTCGCACGCTCCTCTCTGGCATTAACAGTTCCTTAGGAGTTGTAGGCACGGTTAGCCCGTGAATAGTAACTCGTCAGTGGCGGGAAGCTTTCCGGAACCTGATGGCTCCATCCTGCTCATCTTACATGGCTGGCATTAAGCAGCTGCATAAGTCCGTCCTGGAGAACCTGGGAACAGTTCACCCCACGCTTTTCCGCCATGGCAGCCATCCATGCAGGCAGTGAAACGTTTTTGCGGACAGCCCTGGTGTCGGTTGCCGCCCGGTATGCGAGTGTGTCAATACGGATGATGGAACAGGCCGCATTTTCCGGGATACTTAGCTTATGCTGAGGAGTCGGGGCCGGAATTTCGTTCCCTTCATCCTCTGCCACAACGAGCCAGCCGCCAGCGGCATCCGTAATCATCTCAATGGCATCGTCAATGCTGCTTCCGGTGGTGATGCACCCGGTTCTATTCAAAGCGCAGCGTGCCTCCTCCCAGCCAATCAGCGTGGTGATATTGGCTGGGGAGTGAACTGCAACACTAATAATACACAAATAAGCAGCTGCCCCATTGAAACAATGTCCCGGGCTTGCTATACTATCAACAGCAGAAGGGGATTCCATTCCCCGCAGCCATCTACTCCAACAGAAAGAAGAACACGAACATGCAGACACAAATTTTAGTCATCGAAGACGACGAACTCTTAAATTCCGGCCTTTGCTATAACCTCCAGAAGCGCGGCTTCACCCCCTTCTCCGCATACTGCATCAAAGAGGCGAAGTCTCTCCTGAAGCAGGAGCGCTTTGACCTGATCCTGCTGGATGTAAACCTGCCCGACGGAAGTGGATTTGAGCTTGTGCAGGAAACCCTCTCCCGCAGCGAGACCCCCTTTATCTTCCTGACCGCCCGCAATCTGGAGGAGGAGATCATCCGGGGATTGCGCTTTGGTGCGGACGATTATGTCGTAAAGCCGTTCAGCGTCAAGGTGCTGATGGAAAAGGTGCTGACCGTTCTGAGGAGGTGTTCCGGCCCCCGGAAACCGGAGGTCTATACCGTCGGCAGCCTGTCCGTTGACCTGGAAAACAGGATTGTCAAAAAGCAGGGCATCGTGGTCTCCCTCACGCCCACGGAATTCGAAATACTGGAGGTATTCTGCAGGAACCGGGACCAGATCCTGACCAAGGATATTCTCCTGGGAAAAATCTGGGATCGGAAGGAGCACTATGTCAATGAGCATACCCTTTCCCTAAACGTAAGCAGGCTGAGAAATAAGATTGCGGACGGAGAGCATGAGTATATCAGGACCATTTATGGGTTAGGCTATAAATGGGTCGGTGACACTCGATGACGTGGGGTGCTGCCGCGGCGGTCATTCTGTTCTGCGGCCTGTTCAGCCTATGCGTATATTTTTACTTCCGCAGGCGGTTTGTCCGCCTTTCCTCTGACATCTGCCGTTACGCGGAGCATGTCATGCGCGGCGATCCTGTGCGGAATCAGCAGAATCGGGAAACGCTCACCTCCAAGGTGGTGATGGAGCTGGAAAAGATGGAACGGCTGACTGCGCTGCGGCTTGAAGAGAACAGGAAGGAAAAGCAGCAGCTCCTGGAAATGATCTCGGAGATCACCCACCAGATCAAAACCCCTCTTTCGAATCTCAAGATGTACTGCGAGATGCTGTCGGAGGAAGAGACTCCGTTGTTCCGGAATGTATCAGGTCATGAGCCTGATGCGGAGGCCGCAGCGCTGTCCTTCACGCAGAATCATACGCCTGCGGCAGAGACTTCGGCGCTGTCGTCCGGGCAGTATCATACGCCTGCAACAGAGACTTCGGTGCTGTCGTCCGGACAGAATCATACGCCTGCAACAGAGACTTCGTCCGGACAGTATCATACGCCTGGGCAGTATCATACGCCTGGGCAGTATCATTCGCCTGGGCAGTATCATTCGCCTGCGGCGGAGTCTTTGGCGCTGCGGGGAGTATCCGGGCAGGCCGATGCCTGCGGCAATCCGGTCAACAGCGCGATGGAGCAGCAGCTTGTCAAGCTGGAATTCCTGCTGGATACGCTTCTGAAGGCTTCCAGACTGGAAACGGATATGATCCGTCCGGAACCGGAAAACAGCAAGGTCATTGAGACTCTTGCTGCCGCCGTAAATAATATCATGCATAAGGCGGATCTTAAAAAGATCGAAATCTCCGTAGACTGCCGCCCCTCCGTCCTGTTGTACCATGATCGGAAATGGACCGCCGAAGCCATCGAGAATATTCTGGATAACGCCGTAAAGTACACACCGGAAAGAGGAAGCATCCATATCTCCGTCCATCCCGGTGAGATGTATACGGAAATCCGGATCCAGGATACGGGAAGGGGCATCGACCCGTCCCATCTCAACGACATTTTCAAACGATTTTACCGGGAAAAAGAGGTTTCCCAGACCGAGGGACTGGGACTGGGGCTGTATCTTGCGAGATATATTATTACTTTGCAGAAGGGGTATATTTCCGTACGCTCCGCGCCGGGGAAGGGGAGCAGATTCTCCGTCTGCCTGCCGAACCGGGTCTGAATGGGGACACTCAGTTCATAGAAATGTTTCGATTTTGATACTTTTATTTTTGATTTTGAAACAGGATTGATAACATTCGCGCCTATCATTAAGATATTGAATACATGAGGAGATGATAGACATGGATATTTATATTTGTACAAAACAGGACTGCGCATTCACTGCGCCGGCCGTGCGGAAAAATAACGGCTGCGGAAGCAAGCCCCATTGCCGCAGGCAATTTTTATGGGCTTGCGATCATATCTGTGAAGGGAGTGAACAGATGTGAATATACTGCGCACAGAAAATCTGACAAAATACTACGGCCAGGAGCCTGTTCTGGTGAAGGCTTTGGACGGGATCACGCTGGAGGTGGAGCAGGGCAGCTTTACCGCCGTGGTCGGCACCTCTGGTTCCGGCAAAAGCACGCTCCTGCACATGCTCGGCGGCCTGGACACCCCTACATCCGGCAGTGTCATTGTAGACGGCCAGGAATTAAACGGGATGGGCAGAAATGAGCTTACCATTTTCCGCAGGAGGAAGATCGGATTTATTTTTCAAAACTACAACCTGATCCCCAATCTGACCATATATGACAACATCCTCCTTCCGGTGGAGCTGGACGGCCGGGAAGCGGATGAACCCTATATGATGGAGGTCGTCCGGACCTTAGGGCTGGAGGATAAGCTGCCCAGAAAGCCCGGCAAGCTCTCCGGCGGCCAGCAGCAACGTGCGGCCATTGCAAGGGCACTGGCCGCGAAGCCTGCTATCATTCTGGCCGACGAGCCTACGGGAAATCTGGACAGCCGCACAAGCCAGGAGGTCATCGGCCTGCTCCGGACTACCAGCAAAATCTTTCATCAGACCATCGTCATGATCACCCACAATGACGAGATTGCCCAGTCGGCGGACCGCGCGATCCGCATTGAGGACGGAAAGCTCGTGGAAAGCAGGTGGTAGATATGGAACTGAACAAAAATAACAACCGCCGGCTTCTTTTCCGGCTTGCAAAAAATAACCTGCTGTCCAAAAAGCTGTCCGCCTTTTTTTCCGCGCTGTCCATCCTGCTCGCGGTCGTACTGGTATCTACGATTTCTCTCTACCTCGTCGACTACCGGCTTGCCGAACAGCGAATCCTTGAAAAAATGCAGCATGTCATTTTTATGGATGTGACTGCCGAACAGGAAGAAGCTCTTGAAAATGACGAACGAATCGACATCTCGATTCCATACAAATACAATGAGACGGCATTTCAGGCAGGGGATCTCTCCTATCATTTTACCTTTTTCGGAAGCCATGACGAAACCATCGAGACCTACCGGCTTGCGGAAGGCTCCGCTCCCGAAAAATATAACGAGATCGTAGTGGACAAAGCGTTTCTGGCCGCATGGAAAATGAATCCGACGATTGACTCCGCAGCGGATTCGAAGCAGGAAGCTCGGGCGGATTCTGCCGCAAATTCAGAAAAGGAAATGGCGATTGGCTCCACGGTATCCCTGGATACGGGAAATGGCGCCGAGAAGTTTACCATCACCGGACTGACCGAGAGGGCACAGTCAACCTCTTCATACACCATCTGCGTTTCCCGGGAATTTGCGGAGAAAAGCGGCGTGCTGGGGCAGACTCCGTGTGAATCCCTTGTACGCCTTCGAGATACGGAAGAGATGCCTTATAATACATTTGTCACGCTGGTCTACCAGATTGCCGCTGACCATGGGATTGAACGGCCCGATGTGATCATCAACGGGAAGTTTGGGGAATCGCTCCAGAGCGGGAACTCCGGATTGTATGTGATTTTATTTACGGCCGCCCTGCTCTTTTTTGCGGGCAGCCTTGTGATCTACAGTATCTTTTATTTTTCCGTGCTGTCCCGGGTGCGGCAGATCGGGCAGTTTCAGACCATCGGGATGACCCCGCTGCAGGTCCGGAAGATGATACGCCGGGAGGGCCTGCTGCTCAGCGTGATTTCCATACCCCCGGGGCTGCTGATTGGCGGCATCACCGCGTATGTCCTGCTGCCCGGAGGGTGGAGCCTGAAAAATTACGGAACCGTGTGTCTCCTTGTGGCGGCTGCAGCATGTCTCATCGTGCAGTTTTCCGTCAGCAGGCCCGCCTCCGCTGCGGCAAAGATTTCCCCGGTGGATGCGGCAAAGAGCACGGCCGGCGATGAAAACGGCCGTGCAGGCGGCAGGAAAAGGAAATCCCTGTCCCCATATGCGCTGGCCAGGCTGGAGAGCAGGAGCAGCCGGAAGAAATGGTGGCTCACCACAGCCTCCCTGGCCTTTGGCGGCATCCTGTTCATGGTCGCTTCCTCCTGGAATTCCTCCTGGGACAAGGAAGCATTTTCCAGGGAGGACTATTTTCAAATGGGGGAATACCATCTCTCTTACCTGTACAGCCACACGGCGCCGAAAACCTACGGAATCACGGATATGCAGCTTACAGGGCATCTGAGTGAGAATCTGGAGCGGCGCATCCGGCAGATACCGCACGTGAAGGACGTGCTGACGACCCACGCCGTAACAGGCGTATTCGAGATAAACGGAAACACATTTTCCGAGGCACTTTATCCCCTTTCGGAAGATGACACCGCATATTTTGAACTGGAGGCGGAAGGAAACAATCGTTATGAATATCTGGCCGAACACGATGCGGTTCTGATCACCAAATCTGATTTTTATGAAAATCTGACCGGAACTGTATTAAAGCCCGGGGATAGATTGACTGTCCGGTATTTTGACGGAGAGGAGCACACAGTTGAGCTGGAAATCGCGGCCGTCACATCGGAATCCGTGAAATCCCCTTTGAATCCTCCGGATTCCTTCTGTATAGCGGATGTGACCATGGAAAAATTGTGGAAGTCCATAAACACTGCGGAAAGCTTTACCATTGCCGCGGAGGATTATGAGAAGAACGGGCTTCAGGTGGAAGCGGACTTGAGGGAATTGACCAATGAATATGACGACCTGTCCCTCCTCACGCTGCGGGAACAGATTCTGGAAGATTCCGGCCTGATCCGGAGCAATCAGACACAGATCTACGGCCTTTCCCTGTTCATCATCTTGTTCAGTCTCTTCAACCTGGTCAATACGCTGATCAGCAGCTTTGCCGCAAGGAGAAAGGAATTGTCCATGCTGGAATCCGTGGGAATGGAGCAGCGGCAGCTCCGCCGGATGCTGCTGTGGGAGAGCCTGCTCCTCGCGCTGCCGAACCTATGCATAAAAATGAACTCAGTCTCCCTTGCCGGGTATGGATTTATACGTTATATGCAGCGGACGGCAGGCTATCTGCATTATCGATTTCCACTCGGGGCGGTGCTTTTGTATATCGGTGCTATGGTCCTCCTTCCGATGCTGGTCTCCTTCTGCTGCCTCAAATCGCAGGATAAGACGGCCTTGGTGGAACGGATCCGGTACCAGGATTAAAACATACCGAAAAAGGATGACAGATCCTTAAATGCAGAATACCGCATACAGCGGGACTGACTGAATCCCGTCTGCCATCCCAAAGTTCCTGCCGGAAATCCTGATGCTGTATGCCGGGGCGTATTTTTCCCGGTATACCATCAGGCTTTTTGCCTTTACATGATCCCCCGCTCTGCATTCCACAGGGATCACGCAGCCCTCCCGGACGATCAGGAAATCCACCTCCGCAGTACCCTCAGATTCCCAGTAGAGGAGCTCGTATCCGTTGGCCCGAAGCGCACATGCCGTATAATTTTCCGCATAAATCCCCCGGAAACGTTCGCTATCCTGCGCCAGAAGGCTTAGCTCTGTCATACCGGTCCTGGCGGATAAAAGCCCCAGGTCGCTGTAATACAGCTTGAACGCGGACAAATCCTGAAAGGCGGCGGGCGGCATAAAACCTTGTGTACATTTACTGCATTTGTTCACGATTCCGGCCTGCACCAGCCAGTCGATGGAGTCCCCATACTGGGAAGCTCGGGCTCCGGATTTGATCAGCTTGTACTGGAACTTTTTGGAATCCCGCGCAAGCTGTACGGGAAGCGAATCGTAGGCCGCGAAAATCTTCACCGTCTCCTTTTCCTGCGCGTATTTTGCCATATCCGCGATATAGGCGTTCAGGATCATCTGGCGGATCTCCTCCTGGGTCAGCACCGCATCCTTCGCGAGATCTGCTTTTACTACGGCCGGCATTCCCCCGGTGATGCAGTAATGCCTGTATTCCTGCATGGCATCCTGGTGAAGTCCCGCCGCCATGACCGTATTCTCCGCAAAATGCTTCCGGATCTCGTCTGCAAGCAGTTCCTTCCCCTTTGCCCACAGATATTCCTCAAAGTCCATGGGATACATGGTCAGCATCCGTACCTTCCCTACCGGAAAGGAAAATTGCTCCCGCTTCAATGCTACCCCTAAAAGGCTCCCGCCTGCGATCACATGATATTCTGGAGCTTCCTCCGCAAAATATTTCAAGGAGGTCAGAGCCCTCTCACACATCTGGATCTCATCAAATATGATCAACGTCTGATCTGCAATGATCTGCGTGTTGTAATATTTTTCTAAAACAGAAAGGATTGCATCCGCCCTGATCTCTGTCTGAAAATATTCTCCGATCCTCTGATCCTCCTCAAAGTTCACATAAACCGCATTCTTAAATTCGGCTGCCGCCAGCTTATGCATGGCAAATGTTTTCCCGACCTGCCTGGCGCCGTAGAGCAGCATCGGCAGCCGATCCTGCCGCTGATTTCTCCACTGCAGCAGCTTTTCCATGATCTTCCTCTTCATGACGATTGCCCTGCCTTTCCCTGAAAGTTTTCCGTTTATACGGTTGGAAGTTGTTAAGTTGCAGAAAGGAAAATGGCTGCTGTCGCAGCCGCGCTTCGGCGCGAGTGATCGTCTCGACGCACACTTTTCCTGTTAACGATTATACCTTGTAATTTACTTTTCGTCAATTATAATGTAAAAAACAACATTTATTCAAACAAATAAATTTTGTTTTTTACATTCAGCTCCCGGATTGCCAATCTCAAAACTCCCGGCTCTAGAAGTCATACACGCTCCGCACCCTCAGGCCCTTCGCTTCCCCTCTCAGGATCTCCACCGTCCTGCTGCCGCCGTTTAAGTCGAAGTAGTTGTCTGAGAGTACCAGGTCCTCCGCTTCATTTTGGATCTCCACACTCTTCGCGTAGGCGGCTGCGGTGACTGTGATATATGTTCCGTCCGTCTCCAGGGAAAGCCTGGGGTCTTCATATCGAAAATACTTGGGATAGGAAAAAATGACCGTACCCTCCGAAACCATTTCTCCATCGATCCATGCCTCGAAGCTGACATACCGGGTAAATACATCCACCTCCGGCAGCTCTGTTTTTTCCAGCCAGACCGCGGACAGCGCTGGAACGGTCGCCTCCTCCTGTTCTTCCCGGAGGCTCTCGCCGAATGCATTTCTCAGGTTCCAGCGTACAAGCACCTGAGTGTCTTTCAGGGTCTCGTTCGCCACATTGAGACGGATGGATTTTTCAAATGTAAAATGCTGCCGGTTCATGTTGGCTTCCTGGGTGAGCCAGCTTTCTTCCTCACAGGATACCAGTATCGGCGCGAAAAACCGTTTTGCATAATAGTGGAGTGCCTTCCACCGGCCGCAGTAATCGATGGAGGACCAGGAAATCACCGGCCAGCAGTCGTTGAGCTGCCAGTAGATGGCACCCATGCACCGGCCCCGGTTTCTCCGGAAATGCTCCACCCCGTAGCGGATGGCCTCTGCCTGCAGAAGCTGGGAAGCGTACAGGACATCCGTAAAGCTGGTGGGATACCGGTAGGTCTGCTGAAGATAGTTCATAATTTTTCCGTTTGCGCCATAGTTCCTCTGGTGCTTCTCCATAATATAGGAAAAAATGTTCCAGTCCCGAGGATCGTCGGTAAAGGTCTCAATGGTCTTTTTGCAGGGAAATGACTGGAATCCGAATTCCGATACATAGCGGAAATAATACTTCCTGTACTCGGAAAAAGGCTTGTTTCCGTGCCACACCTCCCAGTAGTGCACGTCCCCCCGGTCCGGGTCATTGGGGCTGTCAAAGGAGCCGCCCGAAGAGGGGCTTGCCGGCCAGTAAAAGGTCTGGGGATCGTATTGCTTTAAGATTCCGGGAATGATCCGTTCATACATAAACAGATAGTCCCGCACTTCCGTGGGCTTCGTCACCCAGCACCTCCTGTCCACAAACATTTCCATCTCATTGTTGCCGCACCACAGCGCCAGGCAGGCGTGGTGGCGGATCCGCTTCACGTTGTCGATAAACTCCCGGGTAATATTTTCCTCAAATTCCGGCGTCAGCTCGTATACCGAACAGGCAAACATGAAGTCCTGCCATACCGCAAGCCCCAGTTCGTCACAGAGGTCGTAAAACCAGTCGTCGGGATAAAAACCGCCGCCCCAGACGCGGATCACGTTGAAGTTGGCCAGCCTGCAGTCCATGAGCAGGCGGCGGGTCCTCTCAGGGCTCCGCTTTCCCAGCAGGTGCTCCTCCGGGATGTAGTCTGCCCCCATTGCAAAAAATGGTTTTCCGTTGATCACGTGGGCAAAGCTCTCCCCCCAGGCATCCTTTGTACGCTGTACCGTCATGCTGCGCAGACCGATCCGCCGCGTCCAGACGTCTGCCTGCACGTCATTGCACAAAAGGATTGCTTCCACTTCGTATAAAGGCTGCCCGCCCAGGCCGTTGACCCACCAGAGCCGGGGATCCTCGATCACGATGCGGCCCGTACCTTCCGGGGAAAGGATTGTTTCATACTGCTTTCTTTCCTGTAATGCCCTGTTTCCTGCCTGACAGTTCTCCGATCTCTTTGCAGTTTTGCTCTGAACATACCCAGATAAGTCCTTGCTTCCGTCCTGCGCGTTTCCAGATGCTTCCATCGTTCCTGCCTGCCCTTCCTCCGGGGCAGTCACTCGAATCCGGAGACGGCAGTTTTCCGGCTCATCGGCCACGTATTCGGCCTCAAAATCCAGGATACAGCAGCCGTCCCTGTGGGTCTGACTGATCCGGACGCTGTCGATCCGCCCTTTTGTCACTTTACAGAGCCGGACCGGGCGGAAGATCCCTGCGTCCGGAAGGTGCGCACCCCAGTCCCATCCGAACATATAGTGCGCTTTTCTCAAGTGCATAAAGCCCTCATAGGTATCCTCGTTTCCGATGTTTCCATATATTTGATGAGCCTGCGCAATGTATTTCAAAGGGGAGCCGAACCGGATCCGCAGAACATTTTCTTCATCCCTTCGGAGCAGCGAGCAGACATCAAATTCCCAGGTTCGGTGCATGTTGTACGCCTTTCCCACCGGCCGGTCGTTCAGAAAAATCTCCGCCAGCGTATCCAGGCCCTCGAAGCGCAGGAATACTTCGGAATAGCCTTCTGTGTTCTGCCCCTCAAAGGTACAGATGTACTCATATTCCTCTTCCATCAGGGCACAGATACGGTCTTCGTTGTCCTTCCAGTAGGGGTCCTCCATCCTGTGATTTTGCAGCAGATCGGTGTAGACCGAGCCGGGGACCACTGCCTCCTGCCATTCTATATCGCCTGCACGGCGCATTTTCCAGTTTTTATCTAACGTTCTGACTTCCATATGCTCGCTCCCCATTTATTCCTCATTGCTGTATCTTTTTCATATAATGTTGTTACTCCACTTCCTTGTTACTCCGCCGCCGGATATTCGTTGCAGAGAAGCCGGTATGCCGGTTCGTCCTCTTCAATGGCCGGGAAGCGCCCGATGGGCTCATAGAACCGGTTGTCGTTCTCATCGTCATTGCACATGGACACCTCTCCCAGCAGGACCGCCCCGGTCCCCTCCTCCACATGGAAATCGTGGTACATAAAGGGATAGACCGTGATGCTCTCCCCCGGCTGCAGCCGCACCTGCGTTCCTGCCGGCACGGTGAACTCCCTGCCATCGCAGTTTACCTTCACATCGGTATCCGCGAATTCCCCGTTCTCCGTGGAATTGTAGACCGTGATCAGGACATTGCCGCCGCCCCGATTGATGATATCCTCCATCTTGTTCCAGTGGAAATGCATGGGCGCCGTCTGGCCCTCCTTGACCATCAGGAGCTTCTCCGCGTAGGTTTTCGTATACTTCTCTTGTTTCACATTTCCGTTGCGCAGGGTGATCAGGGCAAATCCCACCTCATCAAATTTTCCAAGGCCGTAATCTGTGATGTCCCATCCCAGCATGTTGTCGCGGATCTCGTCATATTCATGGTTTTTCCCGGCCCAATCCTGGGGTGTCCACTTACAAAATGGGGGCAGCTCCAAACCATGCTCCCGAATTAACGCTTCCATACCCTTGATGGCCTGGTTGATCTCACTTCTTTTCATTGTTCCGTCTCTCCTCTCGCATTCGCTTCCCAAGAACTGCCATATTTGCGGCCATGCCGACTCCCGGCGCAAGCTGAAAATTTATTTTCATACTTTGACGGCCACTTTATATTCGTTCCTTATTTTCCGTCTTTCCACGCATCAATCTGGCTCTGCATCTCGTCGATCACGTCCTGCACGCCGGTGGCCTCCAGCTTTTTCTGGAGCTGAGGAAGGTATTCGTCCGGGTCCACGCTTCCAGTATACAGGGACTTTCCGAATTCATCCAGGACGTTCCGGAAGCCTGCCACCTGGGTGCTGACCGGATCCAGGTCGAAGTCAAATCCAAAGGACGGCGCTTCCTCGGAGGCATCGTTGAATTCCTTGAAGGTTGCCCATTTATCCAAAGGCTCATTGTCCAGTACGTAAGTGTTGAACAGTCCGCCCTGTACCCAGTAGGGCACGGAATAATCCTTTTTCGCCGCCTCATCCAGACGGATCTTGAAGTCATAGACATAGTCTTTTCCTTCCGCTGCCTCGGCCTCCCCGGCATCCGGCTCCGCCTTCTCCCAGTGTACGCCCTCGATCCCGTAGTTCAAAAGATTCCGCAAATATTCGTCGGTGTTGATCAGATTCAGCAGGGCAACGGCCTTTTCCGGGTGTTCGGAATTCTTGTTCACAGCCGTCAGGGCGCCTCTGGCAGAGGCATTGGTGATCTTCGTATCCATGATCTGGGTGGCCACCACTTCATACCCCAGATCCTTGCCCCAGATCAGCTCCGCGTAGGGCTGGCCGTCGCCCTTTGTCACAAACCGCTTGATAGATTTGTCGTCGGAGGCCGTTGCCGCATCCTTATTGATGTAGCCTTCCATATAATACTTGCGCATGGTTGCAAGCGTAGATTTCATTTTCTCTGTTTCGAATACATTTTTCACGGTCAGTGAATCGTCCCCGTATTCGATGCCCACCGGGTCCTGAATCTTGTCCATATAGGTAGGGGCCGTATAATCCTTGGTCAGGTAGAGAGGCACCACATCCGGCTCCTTCTCCTTGACCAGCTTTAGCCATGGCTCCAGGTCTTCCAGGGAATGGATTTCTTCGTATGGGATATCATATTTATCCACATATTCTTTGGTAAATACCCACATGGGGCAGTTGCCGATCTCCTTCTCGCTGGGAACGCCGTAGGTCACTCCGCCTACCTTGGCCGCTTCCCAGAAACGGGAATCGATCCGCTCGTACATTTCCTGATCCTGAATCAGATCGTCCAATTCAAGAAACGCCCCTTTCTGCGCATTCTGGAGATAATCATTGGCCCAGGAGCAGGTAAAGCACAGATCCCACGCATCGCCGGTATTGATGACTACCTGCATCTTTTGATTATAATCTCCCCATCCCACTTTTACAATATTTAATTTCACGCCGATCTTTTCCTGGGTATACTCGTTCACCTTTTCCAGAACGGTTTGGTCGTCATTCTGGGAATCCCCCACTTGGTACCAGGTCAATTCTACGATCTCTTCCCCGCTCTCATTTGTTTCGGCTTTTCCTCCGCAGCCTGCAAGGGTTCCTGCCGTAAGGGCAGATGCCATTGCCAGCGCCATCCACTTTTTATGAAATCTCATGATCAAATTCTCCTTTTTTATATGAGGTCAAACTCTATTTATTCCTTTGCTGCCCCGGTGGGCAGCACATTCACAAAGTATCCAAAATTTTTATTCCTTCACTGCCCCGATGGCCGGCCTATTCACAAAGTACCCAAAATTTTTATACCGCTCCGATCACTGCCCCGATGGCCGGCCTATTCATAAAGTACCCAAAATTTTTATTCCTTCACCGCTCCGATGGTCAGCCCATTCACAAAGTACCTCTGGAAAAACGGATATGCAAATATGATGGGCAGCGTGGAGATCACGACGATCGCCATCTTGATCGTTTCCTTTGGCAGGTTGGCCGCTGCCTGGATGCCGTCCACACCCATCATGGCCTTGTTGCTCGCCAGCCAGTCGATGGAACTTTCGATCTGGATCAGCAGGTACTGCAGCGGAATCCAGGTCTTATCGTCCATGTACATCATCGCGTTAAACCAGTCGTTCCAGTAGCCCAGTGTTAAAAACAGTCCGATGGTTGCCAGCCCCGGCAATGCCATGGGGATGACGATCCGGAAAAACAGATGCCACTCCGACGCCCCGTCGATCTTCGCCGACTCCACCACCGAATCGGGAATGCTTGTTTTGAAAAAGGTCCGCAGTACGATGATGTTGTAGGAATTCAGGCATAAGGGCAGGATCAGCGCCCAGATGGTATTTTTCAGCATCAGCACCTTGGTCACGATCAGGTAATTGGCGATCATACCGCCGGAAAACAGCATGGGTATGGTGATTACCTTTGTGAAAAAGGAGCGGAACGCGTAGGTCTTTCTGGAAAGCGCGTAGGCGTAGGTTCCGGTCAAAAGCAACCCCAGAAGGGTTCCCACTACGGTCACCAGGATCGTGACTCCGTAGCTCCTGATGATATTTTCACCCGCGCTGACGATGTATTCGTAGGCGTAAAAGCTCCATTTCTCCGGGATGAACCGGTAGCCGTTCATGGCCAGGCTTTCCTCGTCCGTCAGTGAAATGATGATGACGAAAAGGAACGGAATCACGCTCAGAAGGGACAGGATCGTCAGGATCGCGTTAAACAGTACATTGGTAGAGCTTTTGATAGAGTTGTAGCTGCACTGCGCATCTTCCAGCTTCCGCAGCTTTTTCTCATAAGCCCGCTCTTTTAGATTCAGTAATGACATAGTCTCCCATCTCCTTTCTCAGAATAACGCGTTCTCGCTGTCCACCCTGGATACGATCTTGTTGGCGATCATGATCAGTACGAATCCTACCGTGGACTGGAACAGCGCTGCCGCCGAGCTCATCCCGATCTCACCGCTGGTCTTCAACGCCCGGAAAATGTAGGTATCCAGTACATTTGTCACCGGATACAGGGGGCCTGAATCCTTGGGGAGCTGGTAGAACAGCCCGAAGTCTGCCTTGAAGATTCCTCCGATAGACATGATCAGCAGGATCGTAATGACCGGCCGCAAAAGGGGCAGGGTGATGTACTTGATCTGCTGCCATTTGGTGGCTCCGTCCAGTACGGCGGCTTCGTAATAGGTCTTGTCAATGCCGCAGATAGACGCCAGATATACTACGGTGTTGTAGCCCACGCCTTTCCATTGGCTCATGAAAATGATGATAAACGGCCAGTATTTTTTCTCCGTGTACCAGGAAATGCCGTCCTGGCCGAACTGCTGCAGGATCGCGTTGAAATATCCCTTTTCCGGGTTCAGGAATGCAAATACGCAGTAGCTGACCACAACCCATGACAGGAAATAGGGCAGGAACATGGAGCTCTGGTAGATTTTCGCCATCCCTTTGTTTTTCAGTTCATTCAGGAGCAGGGCCACGATCACCGGCAGTACAATTCCCAGGACGATAAACGCCACGTTGTACAATACCGTATTCCGCAGGATGATCCAGGCATCCCCGCTGCTGAACAGGAATTTAAAGTTGTCCAGCCCTACAAATTCGCTGGAGATCAGGCTCTGGAAAAAATTGCCTGACAGTCTGTATTTCTTAAACGCCACCAGGATCCCGAACAGGGGCAGGTAGGCAAACAGGAAGAACCAGACGGCTCCGGGGGCACTTAAGATCAGCAGCTCTTTGTTGGTCTTGAGCTTCGAAAAAAATCCCCTCTTCTTTACTCTTTTGTCGTGCATCTCATCACAACCTCCTTCACTTTCAGATTACCCGCATCGGCTGCCGTGCAGCTGCGGGCGGATAACAGGAAGATTGCCGGCTTGTTTCTGTCATCTTTTTGGAATTATTTCCGTGTTCTGAACAATTACATTATATACCGGAAGGAGCGTGGATTCCTAGTTGAAAACTTTCAGTTTCCCTGCACAAATTCTATGGTGCGGAGTTGGGGAAGTGGAGAAATTCTATGTGAAATGGAAGAGAGAAACTGGAATTTTTCCAGCCGCACGGACGCAGCAAAAAAAGGGGTTGTCTGTCTCCAGCCCCTTTTTTTGAAATTGCTTTTTACATTGTCAGTCTTTTTGAAGCCCCCCTTTCCGTGTTCACATTCCCGCATTCTCAATATTTCTTCATCCCGCGCAGGGAGGCCGGTGACACCCCATAGCACTGCTTGAATTTCCTGTAAAAATAGCTGGTGTCCGGATACCCGACTTCCTTTGCAATGTCATTGATCTTCATATTCGTATTGAGGATCAGATCCTTCGCGATCTTATTTTTCGTGTTGCTCAGATACTGGGTAAAGGAGCATCCTACCTCTTTCTGGAAAATCTGCCCCAGATAGGAAGCGTTCATATGGTACTTGTAAGACAATGTTTTCAGATTCATATCTTCTTTATAATTTTTCCGCACCTCTTCCATGATCTGCTTCACCACCGGTGTGTACTGGGAATCCTCGGTATGCAGATAGAGGATGATCTCCGTGATCTCTGAGATAAAAATGGTTTTCAGACCGAAGATATCATCGGCCTGGTAGATCTTTTCCACCATTTCCGTGAGCGCCTGCAGGTTCCTGGACTGCTCCAGCTTATATTCCACCTTGATGTCCTGCAGAAGAATCGCCATTTTCAGGGCAAGCTGATACAGGACGTCCACATCCACCTCGAATTTCAGGTTGTTGATGAAAAGATCCTCGATATAATTCAGCGCGCCTTCCTTGTCCTTTTTCAGAATCATTTTCCGGAGAAAATTTTCATCGATGACTACATCCTGATTCTTCCGTTCCTTGATGTAGCTTTCCGTAATGCAGGAGCCATAGCCTTCCAGAAGCCTGTATTTCTGCAGCCTGGAAATCAGCTTGTAGGATGACGGCAGCTCCTGATATTCCCGAATCGACGGGCCGATCGTAATGAAGCTCATAATGCCGCAGCCGCTTTCCAGACGATCCTGAAAGTTCCGGAGTACCTCGCATGCCGTGCTGCTTTCGGCTTTCGGGTGGCCCTGAATGCCGTCTGTTTCCGACGCTTTTCCTCCCATTTCCCAGAGACAGCCGGACCTTTCCGCCGCTTCGCTGTCTGAAGTCTTTTTTTCCCGAAGACTGCCAGTCTCCCGCTCCATATACAGCAGCAAAAACAGCGTATCCGGCGACAGATAGATTGTTTTCACCTTTTCGGGCAGCTTCTGCAGTTCGATCAATACCTCCTGCATGCCGTCCTTCGCTTCCAGGCTGTCGGCATCGATCTTCATCATGGCCGCAGTGACGGATTCGCCCGGTGCGATCTCCGGCAGCATCCCAAGAAAGTCCTCCGCCTCTTCTCCCTCCAGCTTTCCATTCAAAAACCTGTGCCAGCCGATCTTGTCCTCCATGCTCCCTGCCTTTTCTCTCGCAATCTCGTCAAAACGATCCGCTGCGCGGATCAGCGCCTGCCGGAGCTGCTCTTCATTGACCGGCTTCAGAATGTATTCCTCCACGTCCAGCTTCAGCGCGGTCCTGGCGTATTCAAATTCATCATATCCGGATAAAATGATGCACCTGGTGTTCGGTTCGATCTTCCGGATTTCCTCCAAAAGCTCCAGGCCGTTCATCAGCGGCATCTCCACATCCGTCACCACGATATCCGCCGGTTCCCTGCGGAACATCTCCAATGCCTCCATGCCATTGTGGGCCATGGAAACCACGTTCATGGAAATCTCTTCCCAGTCGATGATACAGCGGATCCCCTGCAGGATAAATTCCTCATCCTCAACTAACATTACCTTTTTCATGCTCTTCCCCTTCTCACACAGACCTGCGCGGCACGCTTCCTTCCTCCGCACTGGCCGTCAGCACGACCGTCAGTCCCTTTGGCCGCACTGCTTCCAGATAGATTCCGAACTTCTCTCCATAGACCGCCTTCAGCCTCCGATTTACATTGTGGATGCCGATCGATTGATTCTTCTTTTTCGCCCTTGCATTCTCCCGCAGTTCCTTATTCATCTGCGCCAGCTTCTCCGGATCCATGCCCCGCCCGTTGTCCTTCACATAGAGGAACAGGGTATCCCCCTTTTTCTCCCCCCGGACCTGTACCAGATTGTCCTGGCGTTCCCGCTCGATGCCGTGAATAAAGTAATTTTCCATCACGGGCTGGAGCACAAACTTGATGATCGGCATCGATAGCAGCTCCGCCGGGCATTCCACCTCCGACCGGAAACATCCCTGATAACGGTATTCGAACAATTCCAGATACTGCTTGCAGTAATCCAGTTCCTGTCCCAGAGTGATCACGTCCGCCTCCTTTAGCTGGCTCCGAAAGAGGACCACCATGCTGTACAGCATTTTCCCCACTTCCCGGTCTCCGTTGCATATGGCCTTCATGCGGATCGCCTCCAGGGTATTATACAGGAAATGCGGGTTGATCTGGCTCTGGAGCGCCTGCATCTGGGCATTTTTCCGCTCAATCTCCTCCAGATAGCTTTTCTCGATATACAGCTCCAGCTTCCCGCACATCCCATTGAAATGATCCGCAATCATATCGAGCTCGTCTTCCTTTTTCCCGATTTCCAGACGCACCTGAAAATCCCCGGTGGTCACCTGATGCATGGCTTCCAGGATCGCATCCACCCGCCCGGTAAACCGTTTTGCATAGTAGTCCACAAAGAAAATCCCGATCATGCCTGCGGCCGCCCCCACTGCCAAAATCGCCAGAAAAGTGGGCCAGGGCAGACGGGAGGCCTGCCGTTCATCCAGAAATGCATAGATCTGGTATTCTCCCGCCGATTTGCTGCACACGAAATAGTGCCTGTCCCGGATCTGCCGCGCATAATCCGCGTCCTCCGGCACCTGAAAGATCACCTGATCCTCCCCGAACAGGACCGCCATTTCCGCAAATGCTCCCGAGCGCCGGATTTTTTCCAGAGTTTTTTCCGCCTCAAATGTAAAGACCATGCAGCCGGCCGGTTCCATTGTGTTCATTTCCCGCACTTCCTTCACATAGACCAGCTTCCCCGGCTCGCAATATTCCTGATTCCGGATCTGAACCAGGCGGGCCTTTCCGTCCTTCCCCGGGTAGACGATCTTCTCCGGGCGGCACTCTGTCAGCTGCTGTGTCTCATAGCTGACCAGTTCGATTTTTTCCAGCCGGGGATATGCCTCAAACGCCTCGTTCATGAAGTAGAAGGTTCCCTTATATACCAGCTCCTTCGAGGAAATATACCTCTCCAGGGAATACTGCTGGTATGCCTCCGGTCCCAGCCGGAAATACTGCAGCAGATCCTCCAGCTCCGACGGGGAGCGGTAGAGCTCCCTGTGGAGATAATCCGCGGTCTGCTCCACCTCTTCCGCACAGGCAAGCGCTTCCCCGCTGATCCGCTCCAGTTCCTCCCGGCCGTTTTCCAAAAGCCTGTTTCTGGTCGAGGTGATAAAGTAAATGACCAGTGCCGCCACAATGCCGATCACCATCACAGTATAGGTACGGAACATTTTCAAATAGAGCTGTTTTGGTCTTTTCTTCTCCATCCGCCTGCCTCCATCATGCCTCTATTATGTTACCGTCATTCTTTTATCGTGCTTCCATTATTCTTCCATCATGCTTTTATCGTGCTTCCATTATTCTTCCATCATGCTTTTATCGTGCTTCCATTATTCTTCCATCATGCTTCTATCGTGCTTCCATTATTCTTCCATCATGCCTCTATTACGCTTCCATCATTCTTCTATCATCCGGAAAATCTTCTGATTTATAAATACTACCACAAAACCATACAGGCTGACAATAAACAGAATACAGATTCCTGCCTGAATCTCCAGGAGCATCAGGGCAAACGCCAGCAGCACCGTATTTCCGAAGGTCAGGAGCGGCTGGCCGATGCACAGCACCAGTGCCCCCTTGAAAATGTCCCGGATGCTCATCTCATATCTGGCTGCCAGAAGATACAGATCCGGCGTCATCAGCAGGCTCACCGCAAACAGCAGGATAAACAGCAGGGCCGGCACAAAGGCAGGGCACTGGATCGTGAAGAGCCGGATATTGGTCCAGAAGATCCAGACCAGCATCGCCTGGATCGCCGCAATGCCCAGTTTTCTGAGAAACGAATCCGCATATCCGGTGCGGTAATCCTTCCAGGCTGAGGTTTCCGTCCCTCTCAGCACCCGGTTCATGGAGAAGAACACCCCGCACAGCGCCGGCCCTGCCGGAATCACACAGAGCAGGAACAATGGCAGGCAGGTCCCCGCCTGGCTGATCCCCACAAAGAGAAAGAACAGCAGCAGGGGCAGATTTGAGCCCCAGAAAAACAGGTTGATCAGCAAAAAATAGATGATTTTTTCACACGCTCCCATGATTTTTTCTATATGAAATATCTCACCAAGCATTGTATTTCCTCCTCATAATGATGCAGCCTTCCTCCTCAAAACCGAAACAAGATTGTCTTAATTTCATAGGGATGGAGCTCCATTTTCACTTCGCCGCTGTCAAATTCCGACAGCGGCTGCTCCATCAGGCTTCCTTCCGCCCAAGCCCGGTATGCAAATGACGGCTTCACCGTTACCCTCTGCCTTGCCCCTGCGAAATCGTGGAACCTCACCACCAGGTACTGTCCGTCCTCCGAGCGTTTTACGGCATCGATCTCCACCTGTGCATTGTCCACCGTGAAGAAGCTCCCGCTCTTTGCCTGCTCCGCCCCTTTGAACACATCCGCCGGATTGTTCAGCGCAAACCCGGACTGCACCACCTGTCCCTCTACAAAATCCCCCTTATGAGGAAGTAATGCATAGGTAAACCGATGCGTTCCAAGATCCTGCAGATGATCTGGCTGCAGCCCCGACCGAAGCAAGGAAATGCGCAGTACATTGTCCTTCACGTCATATCCGTATTTACAGTCATTGAGGAGTGCCACTCCATAGTTCCTCTCCGACAGGTCCGCGAACCGGTGCCCCACGGATTCAAATCTGGCCTGATCCCAGCTTGTATTCCAGTGATTCGGACGGCGCACGTTACCGTACTGAATATCGTAGGTGGCATAGGTGCTCCGCACGTCCACCGGAAATGCCGCTTTGAACAACTGCTGCCGTTCCCGGAGCTCCACGTCTGTCCGAAAATCAATCCTCCTGTCAAAGCGGTACAGGATCATATCCTGGGAAATGTCTGTGTTCATATATTTCCATTCCATATGGACCTTCAGCCGCAGCGGCCCCCGGCCAGTGACTTCAAACGCGGTCAGTTCCGTAACCTCCCGCATTTTCTGCTGATAAAAAATATCAATGTCCCAGGCGTCATTGTCCAGCGGCTTATCCTCAAATACCTGCAGGACGTTGCCCCTTTCCCCCGGCGCCAGAACTTCCCGCTCTTCCTGCCTGTCATACAGCCGGGTGATCTGCCCGTAAGCATTCAGGTCGATCAGGTAAAACGGGGTTTCCAGATGTTTTCCCTGAACCGTGAATACGTTTTGTCCTGTTTGATCTATTCCGTCTTCAGCGGACTCGCTTTGCCCTGACGATTCTTTTCTGCTCACAGCAAAATCCGTTTGTCCTGATAGTTCCTTTTCACCGACTGCAGATTTATTTTCCTCTGCAATTTCCGCTCTTTTGCAGAACAAGACCCGCCGATACCCCATGGGCGGCACATCCGGAACCTGTACGAAATACCTCTCATCCTCCTGCTGGGACAGAAGCACATTTCCGGTGCCATCGGTAAAGCTCCCTGCCCCGGTTTCCGGAATCTCCGCCAGGATATCCGCCTTCCACCCGGACGCATTGTATACGGTATAGGCCTTCTCCATATTTTGCAGTGCCTGCTCCCGGTAATCCGCGATCACGTCCTCCCCAATCTGCCGGACCGCCTCATAATCCCTGCGGGAATCCTCGTACACCTCATGGATGGAGGAACCCGGAATGATATCATGGAACTGGTTCGTGAGGATCAGTTTCCAGCCCTTCGTCAGCTTTTCCTGCTCCGCACGAGCCAGATCCTGCTCCCGCACGGCCTCCATGGCGGTCAGCCATTCCGCCCTCCGATAGAGCAGTTCCATTTTCCGGTTCATGCGCTTGTTATAGCCCTGGCTGGTGTAGGTGCCCCTGTGGTATTCCAGATACAGCTCCCCGTCCCAGGTATGGACATACTGATCCGTATTCCTCACGTTTTCTTTTAATTTCCGGAAATAAGCGCCTGCCGTGGAGGTCTTTACATTGGGCAGTCCGGGAATCTTATCCAGCCGCCGCCTCGCCTCCAGAAGATCCCTGTTCACGCCGCCGCCCCCGTCCCCGTATCCAAAGGAGATCAGCAGGTCCTTGTTCATTTCCTTCTCACTGTAGGAATCCCAGACCCCTTTCACGGTCCGGGCGGTCAAAAGGCCGTTGTAGGTATAGAACCAGGAGTCCGGCTCATTCCACGGCTCCGGGGTGGTGATAAAATGGGTCAGCACCTCCGACCCGTCCATCCCTTTCCAACGGAATGTATCATGGGGCATGCGGTTGTATTGGTTCCAGCTGATCTTCGTGGTCATGAACATGTCGATCCCGGATTTTTTCAGGATCTGGGGCAGCGCCCAGGAATAGCCGAACACATCCGGAAGCCACAGGTATTCCACATCTTTGCCGAATTCCTCTTTCAGGAAGCGGCTGCCGATCAGGAGCTGGCGGGTCAGCGATTCCCCGCTGGTCAGGTTGCAGTCCGCCTCCACCCACATGCCGCCGTCCGTCTCCCAGCGCCCCTCCTTCCCG
>VSNK01000008.1:0-6414 GCA_009774255.1 Faecalicatena sp. | reverse complement strand
CCTCCTTCACGCGCTGTTTGATCTCCCCGTAGATTTCCGGAAAATCTTCCTTGATATATTCGTAAATTTGCGGCTGGGTCTGGAGAAAGAGATATTCCGGAAACATTTCCATCATACGGAGCACCGTGGAAAAGGAGCGGGAGGCTTTCTCGTGGGTGTGCTTCAGCCGCCAGAGCCACGCCATATCGATGTGGGTGTGCCCCACGCAGTGGACATTCACCGGGGAATGCTTCTCCATTCCGTCGATCATTTCATTCAACAGCTCATCCGCCTGATACACGGTCTCGTAAAACGCGCTGCTCCCCGGATAAGACCAGTCGATGCAATGGCATGCTCTGTCCAGGGCGGCGCGCAGATCGTATTTCACAGGATCTCCGTCGTCCAGTTGATGAACCGTGTCCAGGATCAGGGAGCCTAGGTAATAGAGGTCGTCTGCTTTTTCATCCAGGCAGGCCAAGTCTGCCCGGCTGATCTTGTGCTCCTGCTCTTTCGGTACGCCGCCGCCCTCCAACCCGGACCAGAGCCGGAAGGTCAGACGAAAGCTGTTTCCGCACAATTCCTCCGGAAAAAACACCTCCATATGGTTCCCGTCTACTCCTTGGAATGGTTTTTCATTGATATAGCACATGGCCTCGAAACCGGAATTATTGCCCGCCCCGGTGTTGCCGAAATCAAAGATCCCTACCGGGCGGCGCCCTTTCCATTCCTTTGGGAGGCTCACCTCCTGATGCATCCAGAGATAGCGGTCGCGCCCGGACCAGCAGTCTCCCACCCGAATGGAGTCCCAATGGTCAAAGTTGACCGGCACCTCCGGGTTGACAACCCCCTGCTCATCCTTACGCACCGCAAACTCCCTCAGTCCTCTGACATCCCGATATCTGTAGTTTTTTACCTCCTGAATTCTTCTGTCTAATTTACTGTCCGTATGAAACATCTGTCCTTCAACCTCCTGTTATGAATCATTTTTTGCTGCATATCACACCTTGGTCAGGCGTGACATGTAACTATTACACTTTCTATTAAAATTATTTTATCGTATGACAAATTAATTCGTTTCTATTTCGAATCCTAAAAATTTCAAAAATACCTCCGCATACATGGCGTTTGCCCAGGAAAACCAGTCCCTCGTATACCTGCTGTCATCCTCGCAGGAAAAGCCCTCATGCATCACGCCCTTCCCGCCAGTAGTCGCTGCCATGCTCCGGAGGATTTCCAACTGTTCCTTTCTGTGCCTGGCGGTCAGCCCCTGAATGGCCATTGAAATATGCCAGATATAACCGGGCGGCGTGTGGGGGCTTCCGATCCCGGCCGCCCTGGTCCCTTTGTAATAGTAGGGATTGGCCTCGCTCAATATGTACCTCCTGGTATTCTCCGCCGTCTCCTGATCTGCCGGATAGCCCAGGTAATCCATCGCCAGCAGGCTGGGCACATTGGCATCGTCCATCAGCTCATACATGCCGAACCCGTCCGCCTCATATGCGTAGATCATGCCCGCTTCTTTCGTATAGGTCCTGCCCTCTTTTTCAATGGCCCGGTGTACCTGCTCCCGGAGCGTTCCGGCTTCCTCCGCCAGCTTCCGGTCAGAAAAAAGCCCCCTTGCTATTTCCTCCAGATATCCCATAACCACCACCACAAACATGTTGGAGGGGATCAGATATCCATAAGTGCAGGCATCATCGCTGGGCCGGAAGCCGGACCAGATCAGGCCGGTTCCGGATTTGACCAGCGCCCCTTTTCCGTCCCTGGAAAGGGTGTCGCGGAACAACGGGCTTTTCCTCCGGAAACGATATCCGGACCGTTCTTCATGGTATTGTTCCCTCCGGAATACCTGGAAGATCTCCCGGATCCCCTGGTGAAAATTCCGGTCAAACTGAGAAGTGCAGCCCGTATTTTTCCACAGCAGGTAAGCAAGCTGGATCGGATAGCAGAGGGAATCGACCTCAAACTTCCGCTCCCATACCCATGGATTCTGCTCCGGGTCGTCCTTCTCCCAGCATGCCCCACTGGGCGACTCGTTGAATGCATTGGCGTACGCGTCGATGCAGATGTATTGGAACTGCCTTCTGACCACCCCGGCAATCAGCTCCCGAATCCCCTCGTCCTCCTTCGCCTGATATAGATACGGCCGAAGCTGCGCCGCCGAATCCCGCAGCCACATGGCAGGGATATCTCCTGTGATCACATGGACCGTGTTGTCTTCCATCCTTTGGAGCGTCGTGTTCAGGGTATTGGTATAGCAGTTTACGAATATTTCCGTCAGCTCCGGTTCACATACCCCTTCCGCCCTCCGCCGGATCCCATTTAAAAAATCATCCATTTTACTCTGATCTCCTTTTTCAAAAAATGGTCTGGTGATGATTAGATTGTAACAGGGGTTTGATGAAGAAGCCAGTGTAATAAGTATAGAAATTCTGTCTATTTCCTATATGGGATTCAAAATGCGGCCTGAGTTGCAGGTCACGCCTGGTGAAAGTGTGACCTGTAACGTTGACTCGTCAGCTGCTGACGAGTCAACTGTAACATGCTTGTATTTTTGTGGTGTCTTGTGTTAAGATGAAAACAGAATATCTGCGGGACGGGCGGACTGCGTCCGAGAACAACTGTATGATATGATTTGTGTTCATAGCCAGTCAGGGCCCATCCAGACACCAATCGTCCAAAGGAGGAATCAAAAATGGAACATACCGCATTTTTCTGCTGTGCGAAAACAGACTCCGCCCAGATCCCCTATCAGGTTGAGATCTGCTCCGTCACTCCCGCCGCCTGTGCAGCCTATATGGACCAGGAGCGGTTTCGCTCGCTCTGCGAGGACGGGTGTCCCAACTACGGCCGAAAATGGTCCTGTCCGCCTTATGCCCCACTGTTTACAGACTTCACTGCAAAGTGGAAGTACTTATATGTCCTGTTCCTCCACACTGACATGTCCAACTTTGCCTATATCAAAAATGATTATCTGAAGATCAAAGCCGCAAACAATATCCTGAAATCCCGGGCGGACCGCTTTATCCGCAGGATGGCCGGCCTGCACGGGAGCAGCATCTCCACCGGAAGCTGCCGGCTCTGCAAGCCCTGTAAATGCAAACAGGACCTGCCCTGCGCGCACCCGGATATCATGACCTACAGCTTCGAGGCCCTGGGAATCCATGTGGGCCGGATGGTAGAGGACTGCTTCCACAAGCCGCTGCTCTGGTACCGCAGGCATGCGCTGCCGGAGTATACTTCCGTAGTCTGCGGCATCCTGACAAGTGAAAGACTGTCCATGGAATATCTGGAGGAACGCTATAAAAAACAATGCGTTTGCTAATGCAGCCGTACAGTTCTCTCCGCATATTCCACCGCGTCCTCCAGATCCAGCATGATCAAATCCGGCTTATATATGTAAGGGTCCTTGATCAGCCCCGGTTTCTGCGCGTTTAAATCGGGGAAATCTATGACTGATAAAGGCAGGGCGCAACGCCCTGCCTGACAAAAATATTCTGCTGATTTTCATTACAATTCCCGAAACGCTGTACGCATTACATATTTTTAAGCTTCCGCGGAAACAATCTGATATATTTCTTCCGTTGTTTTATCAGGATTTTTAGAAATGACATCATAGAGAGAACGTATCTCTTCGGTATCCGTCTCCAAATCATCGGCGATGCGGGTAAGTGGTTTGTTTCTCGCGCATTTTTTCCGGATCAGGGAAATCCGTTCGGTCAGTTTTGTTTTTGCGGTAACCTCCGCTGTATTTTTCTCCGTAGTTTCTTTTACGGCTTTTTCTGTAGCTTCCTCTACTGCTGCTTCTACCGCTGCTTCTACCGCCTTGTCCACTTCTTCCTTGAGCTTTCGATCAAACTTCTCCTGTACGATTTCCATAAAAATATCGCTCATACCGTTTACCTCCTTGAATAATTTCTGATTTGCGCGCATGATCGTTTCTATCATCGAACGATGCAGGCTGCTCTCTTTGTGATCCATATAGTTTTCGATCAGCTTCTCGGCTGTCTCAGGCTCATTCAGCTTATTGGTAAGACTTTTCAGCCAGAGGTTTTCCTCCGCGGATAATTTTTTTGTGACCAGGATCTGGATGGGAATCAGATCGCCGTATACATAATAGATTCCCTTTTCCTTTTCTGCGATCTGATACTTTTTGACGTTTTTCAAATGCGCGATCATCTTCCGGGGATATTTTTCCGATACAAAGGTGATCGTCAATTCGTCTGCGGGAATGCTGTTTACATACCGGGTATCTGCTTTATAAAAGCAGGTATATCCGTAGACCTTGTAAAAATCATCCACGGACAGGAAATCATCCGGAGATTTGTATTCGATGATATTATGCTTTTTGAAGATCCTCCCGAGATTTTTCTTCACGGGCCTGTCCGTCTCTTTTTTGATGATCAGTACATCAATCTCCATGGGTTTTGTGCCCAGCTGGTGCTCATTTTCAAACACCAGATTGTCCGCATCCGCTTCCAGTTCGATCTGGATTCCGGCATAAAACGCAGGATGCCAATACGTCACATCGGTTCCTTTTTTCTTCTGCTTCATAAAAATCTCCTTTATTCTGTTTTTGTCAGGAGATTTTCGATTCCGTTTCAGAAAACCTCCTGCTTATGTGGATAAAAGCACGAATTTTCTGAAAGGACAGGGGATGAAATCCCTTGTATGATATGTCTGAGATATAACGGAATCAGAGATTCCGTTATAATGAAACTTTTAGAAAATATGCTTTTTTTATTCTAGCATACTTCTTTGGAAAAACCAAGAAAAATAAAAATTAAATATTATTATTCACGGCCTGGTGTTACTGTTCACGGTGCCTTGCACCTTGACTTGTCCCAATATCCATCTATACAAGTTATTTATGAACGGCTCCTACTTTTGACAGCATTTTTTCATGCATGACGGCCATGAGAACCAGGATTGCCAGTAAATAGGCCGGAAACAGTGACACGCTGATATGGTTTGCGATAAAACCGAAGATCGGCGGCATGAGACATGTCCCCACATAGGCAGACGCCATCTGTACGCCGATCATAGCCTGCGACCTATCCGCGCCAAAATGCTCCGGCGTGGAATGTATGATGGAAGGATAGACCGGCGCGCAGCCCAATCCGACCAGAATCAGCCCTGTCAATGAACCCGCGCTGCCAAAGGGCAAGAGCAAAAGCACGATGCCGGACAATATGAATCCCTCTCCGAGCCGGATCATCTGTGTATCATTCAGCTTCATTGTCATGAATCCGCTGAGAGCCCTGCCCGCCGTGATCCCGATAAAAAACAGGCTCGCAAATCCGGCAGCGGTTTCTGCTGATAATCCCCGGCGCAGCACAAGATAGCTGCTTGCCCATAAGCCTGTTGTCTGTTCCAGGGCGCAGTAGCAGAAAAACGTGATCATCACTTCCTTTGCCCCCGGAATCCGGATAATCTGACGCAGAGAAATGGATTTGCTTTTCGCTCCTCTGTCCGTCTGCCCCGTATCGCTGTTCCCCTGTTTCTTCCATAGCGGCAGACTGAAAATCAAGACAGCGGTCAACGCGATCTGAAGAATGGAGATGTAGCGATACCCCATATTCCAGCCCCGTCCTCCGGAGAGCGCATACCCCATGATATACGGACCAAGCGAAGCGCCGACGCCCCACATACAGTGAAGCCAGCTCATATGCCTGCTCGCATAATGGAGCGCAACATAGTTATTCAAGGAAGCATCCACGCTTCCGGCTCCCAGCCCATAAGGAACCGCCCACAGGCACAATGCGATATAAGAATGGCTGATTGAAAATCCAAACAATGCGGCAGCCGTCATCAGCACACTGGCAGCCGTGACCTTTCCCGTTCCAAATTCTTTCGTCAATCTGTCACTTTGCAGGCTGGAAACAATTGTCCCCACAGCAATGATCATAGAAATCCCGCCTGCATAGGAAACAGGCACGGAAAACTCCTGATACATGGTCGGCCACGCGGACCCCAGCAAAGAATCCGGAAGCCCCAGACTGATAAATGCAATGTAAATAATAACCAACAATAGCTGAAACATCTCATCGTCCTCCCGTATTTTTGTATACCAAAAGAATACCGTCAAATACTTCTTGATACAATACATTTTCGGACGTATAATATAAAAAAAACGCCAAACAGGCGGAAAGGAAACCTATGGCATTACAAGAATGCGGATTAAACCGAAACAAAGTACTAAAAGAACTGCAGCCTCACGGCAGCCTTGAATTTCCCTGCGCCGGGTATTCTTCCTGCCACACGGACAGACCGGAAGATATCATCCCCTGGCACTGGCATGAGGAGATTGAAATTGTATACATCGAAAGCGGACAGTTGAAAGTAAGGATACCGTCAAACTCCTTCCTATTATGTCAAGCCCTAAATGTAAGTTTTTTGCGGTCTTAACGTGTTTTTATACCTCTTAAACAGGAG
>VSNK01000079.1 GCA_009774255.1 Faecalicatena sp. | reverse complement strand
TCCCTTCGTCAGCCGCTGTCATGATAAGTCTTTGTGCAAGCACAAACTTATCATGACAGCGGCTGACGAGTGAACTGTAACCAATAAAAAATATGTAAAATAGAAAATTGCGGACAATGATCTATTTTACATATCTTTTTGTTCTATTGCTGCCGCAGCCATTTATGGCTATTCTTCGACTGCAAAAACATCTTTTCCCATTCCGCATATCGGGCAAACCCAGTCTTCCGGCAGATCGGCAAAAGCGGTGCCAGGTTCGATGCCGTTATCCGGATCGCCGACTTCCGGATCATATACATATCCGCAAGGTTCACATACATAACGTTCCATAATTCGTCCCTCCTATATTTATATTTGGTATAACAATAACAGTATAACTCGTAAAGTATCGATTATGCAAGATGAACTTTGATCAGAATGATGATTGGCCAAGTGTTAAAAGGAACATTTTCTAAAAAAATAATCAGGAAAGTAAAGTGTATCTTGAAGGAATACGTATTTTATGCTAAGTTAAACAGGAAAAAAGATATATGGGGGAAGCCTGTGGAGATAAAAAATAGAAAGTTAAATCTGATACGCCGGTTTTTTGACGGCTCAAAAGGCTATTTTGCGGCTGCGGTGGCGGCCTCTCTGGCGGCGACGGTTCTGAATGCGCTGACACCTCAGATTTTCCGGTTCAGTATTGATTCGGTTCTGGGCGGCAGCGAATATATATATTTGTCGGAGCATCTCTGGATTCTGTCGCTTCTGCTCATTGCCGTGGCAGTGCTGTCGGGGATCTCGCAGTATGTTTGCCGGTCGAATACGGCCATGGCAGGAGAGAATTTTGCGAAAAATATGAGGGATGCCCTGTTCGTCCATGTACAGAAGCTGCCGATGAGCTGGCATGACCAGAACCAGACCGGCGATATCATTCAGCGGTGTACGTCCGATGTGGAGGTTATCCGCAATTTTGTGGTGACCCAGCTTCTGGAAGTGTTCCGCACCGTTTTTTTGGTGATCACATCCTTCGCGATGATGCTGTATATGAATGTCAGGCTGTCACTGGTGGTGCTGGCGTTTGTGCCGGTCGTGGTACTGTACTCCGCCGTTTTTTATCGTCTGATCGCGAAGCGGTTTGTGGCTGCGGACGAGGCGGAAGGGGAATTGTCTACCGTCGTGCAGGAAAACGCGACCGGAGTGCGGGTGGTCCGTGCTTTTGGGCGGGAGAAGTTCGAGATGGATCGATTTCGGGAAAAAAATGAAATCTTTGCAAAGCTCTGGATACGGCTTGGCACATTGTCCGGGCTGTACTGGGGAGTCGGAGATCTGATCACGGGCTTTCAGGTAGTCGCGGTAATCGTCCTGGGTACGGTGGAAGCAGTTCACGGAACCATTTCCGTGGGCGAGTTCATTGCGTTTGCTTCCTATAATACTACATTAGTCTGGCCCATCCGCGGGCTTGGGCGTATCCTCTCGGATATGAGCAAGGCTGGGGTTTCTTTTGAGCGTGTAGATTATATCATACGGGCGGAAGAAGAGCGATATATGGATGTGAGGACAGAGGCGCACGCGGAAGAAGAGCGGTATACGGATGTGAGGGCAGAGGCGCATGCGGAAGAAGAGCGATATACGGCGGTAAGGGCAGGAGTGCATATGAAGGAAAAGATATTGTCAGATATTACATTTGACCATGTAAGCTTTTCCTATGAATCCGGAAAAGAGGTTTTGCGGGATGTTCATTTTTCCATTCCCCAGGGGAAGACCTTCGGCATCCTTGGAGGGACGGGAAGCGGAAAGTCCACCATTGTACAGCTTCTGACCCGTCTCTATGAGTTGGAGGAGGGACAGGGGAGTATCCGTATCGGAGGAAAGGATATCAGAGAGATTCCGCTGGAACAGCTTCGAAAGGATGTGGGGATGGTTTTACAGGAGCCGTTTTTATATTCCAGGACCATTCGGGAAAATATTGCCGCCTGTGCGCCGGACGCTTCCATGGAGGAAATCCGCCGTGCGGCGAAGATTGCTTGTATCGATGAGGCAATCATGGGCTTTCCGGATGGCTATGAGACTCTGGTCGGGGAGCGAGGCGTGACGCTTTCGGGAGGGCAGAGGCAGCGGGTGGCAATAGCAAGGATGCTGCTGCAGAATGCTCCGATTCTGATATTTGATGATTCCCTTTCTGCGGTTGACTCGCAGACGGATTCTCTGATCAGGAAAGCACTCGGCGAATATATGGAACAGGCCACGGTGATTCTGATTTCCCACCGTATTACGACGCTTATGGGAGCGGACCGGATCTTGGTGTTGAATCATGGACAGGCAGAAGAAATGGGGACACATTATGAACTGATCGGAAAGCAGGGAATTTACCGCAGGATCTATGACATCCAGATGAGCCAGGATGACCGGGAGTGCCTGCAGGCAGGAGGTGCAAGAGATGGCGGCATATGAAGAACAGGAGTATAACAAACCATTTAGCTTTCGCGTATGGATGAAAATGCTGCCATTTTTCAGGCCCTACAAAAAATATATTGCAATCTCCATGGGGTTGAATCTTTTCCTGGCGGGGGTGGATGTGATCGTACCTCTGTTCCAGAGCTATGCGATTGACCGTTTTATTACTCCTGAGAGTGTGGATGGATTGGGATGGTTTGCTTTTGTTTATGGGCTGGTGATCGTGTTTCAGACGGTCTGTGTCTACATTTCGGTCCGTGCGGCAATCCTCATCGAGATGAATCTGGGAAGAGATTTGAAGTGGGCGCAGTTCGAGCATTTACAGACCTTGTCCTTTTCCTATTACAATACAACTCCGGTGGGATATATCCATGCAAGGGTCATGAGTGATACGCTGCGGATCGCTTCGCTGGTTGCATGGGGGCTGGTGGACATGTTCTGGGCGTTTATCTATGTGGTCAGTGTGTTTGTGATCATGTTCCTGCTGAATATCCGGCTGGCTGTGGTGATCCTTCTGATCGTACCGTGCATTGCCGTGCTGACGGTGTATTTTCAGAATAAGATTCTGCACTGGAACCGGAAGGTGAGAAAGATCAATTCTCAGATTACCAGCGCATATAATGAAGGAATCACCGGGGTGAAGACCTCGAAAAGCATGGGAATCGAAAGGGAAAATGCGGAGGCTTTTTTTAGGCGTACATCGGAAATGCGGCGGGCAGCAGGCCGTTCTGCAAAGCTCAACGCAGTCTATATTCCGACGATTCTGCTGTTTGGCTCTGCGGCGGCGGCAGTGGTTCTGGCGCAGGGAGGCTATATGGTGCGGGAAGAGCTGATGCATCTGGGAACCCTGTCCGTATTTATTTCCTATGCGGTCATTATTTTTGAGCCCATTCAGCAGCTTGCAAGGCTGCTGGCAGATCTGATCTCCTGTCAGGCCAATATTGAGCGTGTGACGGATCTGCTGGAGCAGAAGCCAGATGTAGTAGATCGGGAGGATGTAATTGAAAAGTATGGAGATACATTTTCGGCAAAGCGGGAAAACTGGGAAAAGATCGAGGGAGATATTGTGTTTGACGATGTCTCCTTCATGTATCCGGATGGAAAAGAATATGTGCTGGAGCATTTTAACCTGCACGTTCCGGCAGGGATGAACGTGGCGATCGTGGGCGAAACGGGTGCGGGTAAATCTACGCTGGTAAACCTTGTGGGCCGTTTCTTCGAGCCGACAGAAGGGCGGATTCTGATTGACGGAGTGGACTGCCGGGAACGATCTCAGCTTTGGCTCCACAGCCAGATCGGATATGTGCTGCAGAATCCCCATCTGTTTTCCGGCACTGTCCGGGAAAATATCCGGTACGGCAGGCTTTCCGCGACAGATGCGGAGGTAGAAGCGGCGGCAAAAAGCGTTTCGGCAGATGAAGTTGTGAAGAAGCTGGAAAAAGGCTTTGAAAGCGACGTGGGAGAGAGCGGTGGCAGGCTTTCCACCGGGGAAAAACAGCTGATTTCCTTTGCAAGAGCGATTCTTGCGGATCCGGCGATCTTTGTGCTGGATGAGGCAACATCCTCTATCGATACCGAGACCGAGCAGTTGATCCGGCAGGCTACGGAGAAGCTCCTGAAAGGACATACTTCATTTATCATTGCGCACAGACTGTCCACGATCCGGCAGGCGGATCTGATACTCGTGGTGAAGGACGGAAAGATTATGGAACGCGGGACTCATCGGGAACTGCTGGAGAAAGAAGGATACTACTATGAGTTGTATTCCAGGCAGTTTGAGGAAGAAGCCTCTATGAAGGTGTTTACGGAAGGAAGCTGAAAAGCTTGATCTGCCCGGAAGCTATGAAGTAAGATGCCCGGTAAAGAGATATTATAAACAGATATCATAAACAGGAAAGAAAGGACGAAAAAAATATGGCAGAGATTCTGGTCATGGGTGAGATGCTAGTGGAAATCATGCGGGAGCAGGAAGATATTCCGCTCAGCGAGCCGGGAGTATTCAAGGGTCCTTACCCGAGCGGTGCGCCGGCGATCTTCATTGATACGGCCGCACGGCTCGGATGTGATACGGCGATCATCGGAGGCGTAGGAAAGGACGACTTTGGAACATGTCTTTTAGACCGTTTGAAAAAAGACGGTGTTGATGTCAGCCATGTGATAGAAAGTGAAAAGTGTGCCACGGGCTGTGCGTTCGTCACCTATTTTCGAGACGGCTCCAGAAAATTCATTTTCCATATGGGCAATACGCCTGCGGTGGAAGCAAAAGCCCCGGCGGACGGGGAGTTTCAGGGTGTGAAGTATATGCATATCATGGGCTGTTCTTTGATGGCGGACAAAAATTTCGCACAGGAGATATTAAAAACAATGCGTCTTTTTTCCGGACAGGGTGCAAAAATTTCATTTGATCCGAATATCCGGAAGGAACTTTTTACGGACGCTTCTATCCATGATGTGATCCGGGAAGTGATGGAGCACACCGTTGTATTCCTGCCGGGCGCCGAGGAATTGCTGATGATAACCGGTCAGGAGACGGTGGAAGAAGCCGTGAAGACATGTTTTGAGTATCCGCGGATGGAGATTCTGGTGTTAAAGAATGGATCAAAAGGCTGCCGGATCTACCAGCGGGACGGTATGACAGAGACAGGTGCCTATCCGGTCAGACAGGTGGATGCCACCGGCGCGGGAGACAGCTTTGACGGTGCTTTCCTTGCCGGACTTGTCCAGGGAAAGAGTGTCAAAGAGGCCGCCCGGATGGGGGCGGCAGCAGGAGCGTTGAATGCGGCGGCGTTCGGTCCCATGGAGGGAAAGATCACGCAGGAAACCGTGCGAGAGATGATAGAAAAAAATGAGAAATATCGTATCTGTGAGGACACTCAGCAGACACGAAACGTATAAGAGCACTCTCGGAAACTCCCTTGCACCTATCTTTGCGGCTGATTTTCCGCCAGGAGCACCCAAATTTAATCAACGTACGTTCCACGTACGCCTCATAAATTTGTGTACTCCTGACAAAAAATCATCGTAACTACTCAGTACCTTCGTAGTTACGCCGCAATCCCATGAAAATTGCCTGCGGCAATGGGGATTGCTCTTGCGATTTATACGTTTTCGTACGGATAGCGCAGTAAATGCGCTATCCTGTGCTGAGTAGTTACAAATCATCTCACAAATCTGGGTACAAAAAGTTTCCGAGAATGCTATATAAAAAAAGGGGGCTGTCCGATAGACAATGGATGCAAGAGAAGTGTTAGAGCAGGTAAAATCCGGCGGTATGTCGGTACAAGAGGCGGAGCAGTATTTCAGGAAGCAGCCTTATGAAGAGATGGGGTATGCAAAACTGGACACTCACCGCGAAATTCGTTCCGGCTTTCCGGAAGTGGTATTTTGCAGCAGGAAAGCAGATGTGCATCTGAAGAATATTTACAAAAAATTATATGAGAAAAACGGGGAGGTGTTCGGTACCCGCGCCTCACAGCACCAGTATGAGGTGGTACAGGAACTGCTGCCGCAGGTTGTATATGACGATATCTCCCACATATTAAAAATAGAAAAGAAAGACAAGGCACGTATGGGAGAGATTGCGGTCTGTACGGCAGGCACAGCGGATATTCCGGTCGCGGAAGAAGCGGCTCAGACGGCGGAATTCTTTGGGGCAAACGTAAACAGGATTTATGATGTGGGGGTCAGCGGTATTCACAGGATGTTCTCTTATCTTGATGTGATTCAGCAGGCGAACTGTGTTGTGGCAGTGGCAGGCATGGAAGGGGCGCTGGCAAGCGTACTGGGAGGGCTGGTCAGCCGTCCGGTGATTGCGGTTCCGACTTCTGTCGGCTACGGCGCCAGCATGAACGGACTTTCGGCATTACTTACCATGATTAATTCCTGCGCGAATGGAATCGCTGTTGTGAATATCGATAACGGTTACGGCGCAGGATATATTGCCGCGCAGATCAACAGGCTGGCTGTGAAAGGAGAATGAAAAAAATTGGGAAAAACATTATATTTGGAATGTGCGTCCGGCATCAGCGGGGATATGACAGTAGCCGCTTTGCTGGATCTGGGAGCGGATCAGGAGGCATTGGGAAAGGCAATCGAAAGCCTGCCGGTGGAAGGATTTACGATTGATATAAGCAGAGTAAAAAAGTCCGGCCTGGATGCCTGCGATTTTCTGGTTCGGCTGGACGCGGAACACGAGAATCACGACCATGATATGGAATATCTGCATGGCAGTACAAAGAACCATAGTCATCCCCATGGCAGCGAAGAGGGGCATCACAGCCATCATGACCATTGCCATGGAGCCGGTGCGCATGAACATGGCAGCGAAGAAGAGCATCACAGCCATCATAGCCATTGCCATGAAGCCGTTGAACATCATCATGACGGTGCTGCGGAACATCACAGCCATCATGGCCATTTCCATGAGTCCGTTGAACATCATCATGGCGGAGACGCGGAACATCACAGCCACCATGGTCCTGCCCATGTTCACCGAGGCCTGGATGAAATCCTGGGGATGATTGGCCGGGCCGCACTCACCGACAGGGCAAAAGACACGGCGGGCCGTATTTTTACGATTCTTGCGGAAGCGGAGGCGAAAGCCCACGGTGTTCCTCTGGATCAGGTACATTTCCACGAGGTGGGCGCGGTGGACTCTATCGTGGATATTGTCGCGGCGGCGGTATGCCTGGACAATCTGGACATTACGGAAGTGATCATTCCCCGGCTCTGTGAGGGACAGGGAGTTGTGCGCTGCCAGCATGGTGTGATCCCGGTCCCGGTTCCGGCGGTGGTAAATATCGCACAGGCAAACGGACTGCCGCTGCATCTGACAGCGACAGAGGGCGAACTGGTGACACCGACCGGGGCGGCGATCGCGGCGGCAGTCAGAACCGCGCAGGAGCTGCCCGAGTCCTTCACGATAAAAAAGACCGGAACAGGCGCCGGAAAGAGAAACTATGACAGGCCAAGCCTGCTTCGGGCAATGCTGATCGAGAGAACGAAGAAGCGTACAGGGGATGTGGTCTGCCGCCTGGAAACCAATATAGATGACTGTACGGGGGAAAGCCTTGGATATGTGATGGAACGGCTTTTTGAAGCCGGAGCGAGGGATGTGCATTATACTCCGATCTATATGAAGAAAAACCGTCCCGCGTATCAGTTGAATGTCATCTGTGACAAGGAATCCTTGCCGGAGCTGGAACAGATCATTTTCCGGGAGACGACAACCATTGGCATTCGAAGAATAGAGATGGAACGCACGGTACTGGAGCGGTCGGAAATGAAAGCGCGGACTTCACTCGGTGAGGCAGAGGTGAAGGTCTGCACTCTGCCGGACGGAGAAAAACGGTATTATCCGGAATATTCGGCAGTGGAGCGGCTGGCGAAAGAGCAGCAGATGAGCTATCAGGAAGTATACGAAATCATAAAGAGAGAAGCAAGTCAATGACAGAACGGAATAAAAAAGAAAATGATTTATCAATGAAAGCATATGAGAGAAAAAGAGCCATTTCCGCAGCAGGATACGAAGAAAAGAAAGCCAGACTGAAAAAGCAGGTTCAGGCTTACGCCGAAGAAGGCTGCATCGTAGCATTTTCCGGGGGTGTGGACAGCAGCCTGCTGCTGAAGCTGGCCTGTGAATCGGCCGGGGAGACACTTTGTCCGGCACAGGCCAGGATCTACGCAGTGACCATGCAGACCCGCCTTCATCCGGTATGCGAAATCGAGCATGCCAAAAAGGTGGCGGAAGAAATCGGCGCTTCTCATAGGATCATCCCGGTAGACGAACTAGCGGAAGCAGGGATCAGCAAAAACCCGACTGACAGGTGCTTCCTCTGCAAGAAGCATCTTTTTACAAAAATTCTGCAGGTTGCCGAACAACGGGGAATCCGGAACATCCTGGAAGGGACGAATGAGGATGATCTCCATGTTTACCGTCCGGGACTAAAAGCCCTCCGGGAGCTGGGAATCATCAGCCCTCTGGCGGATGCCGGGTTTACGAAAGCGGATATACGCAGGCTGGCAGAGGAATATGGGCTCTCCGTATCTGATCGGCCCGCTATGCCGTGTCTGGCGACCAGATTTCCATATGGGACCGGCCTGTCTTATGAAAAACTGAAAAAAGTAGAGCAGGGCGAGGACTATCTGAAAAGCTTCGGCCTCTACAATGTCCGTTTGAGGATTCACGATCCGATTGTCAGAATCGAGGTGAATCAGGAGGAATTCCCGCTTCTTCTTCAGCATCGGAGAGCGGTGACCGGATATCTGAAAAAACTGGGATATTCCTATATCACGCTGGATTTGGAGGGCTTCCGTTCGGGAAGCATGGACATAGGTATCTGACATGAAAAAAATAAGAGATTTTATAGAAAAGCATCAGCTGATTATACCTGAAGACCATATTATAGCAGGTATATCGGGCGGAGCGGACTCGGTATGCCTGTTTTTCGTGCTGTTGGATATCCGCGCCAGGCAGGGGGTCCCATTTACGGCAGTACATGTAAACCATGGCCTGCGGGGAGAGGCGGCAGACGGAGATGAAGCATTTGTGCGGGAGCTGTGTGAAAAATATGGGGTGCCTTTGGAAGTTTTCCGGGTTGATCTGGAATCAATCGCGAAAAAACGGAAACAATCTCTTGAGGAATCAGGAAGAAATGTCCGCCGAGAGGCATTTGAGCAGGTGTGTGACAGGTGCAAAGGAACGAAAATCGCGCTGGCCCACCACCGGAATGATAATGCGGAAACGCTTCTGTGGAATTTGTCAAGAGGGACAGGTTTGGCAGGAATGTGCGGGATACGCCCGGAAAACGGGAGATATATCCGCCCGCTCCTCTGTCTGGAACGAAGTGAAATCGAGGATTTCCTGAGCAGGAGAGGGTGCGGGTTCCGTACGGACAGTACGAACAGTGATACGGAGTATACAAGAAATAAGCTGCGCCATCTTGTGATTCCTGTTTTGGAAAAAGAGGTCAATTCCCGGGCAGTCCGGCATATGAATGAAGTAATGGAGCAGCTCATGGAGCTTCAGGATTATATGGAAGGACATGTGCGGAAGGCTTTCGGGAATTATGTGAAAGGTTCCGGACAGGCAGACGTGCTGCTGATCCGGGATGCGCTGTGGGAAAATGAGCCGGATATTCTGAGTACGGAAGTGATCCGGCGTGCCGTGGAAATAGCGGCAGGACAGCGGCAGGATGTAGGAAGAACACATATTCTTGCCGTGCTGGGGCTGTTTGAAAAGCAGCCGGGAAAGAGACTGGATCTGCCCTGTTCCATCCGTGCGGTCCGCGTCTGCGGCGGAGTGGAGGTATATCGGGCAAAGAAAGAAGATCAGGCTTCCCCCCTGTCTCAGCAATCGAAACATGCCGTGTATTCGTTATGCATTCCGGGGGAAACCCGTTTCCCGCCCGGGGGACTGGCGGTTCGCTGCAGGGTTTTTGAGAAAGCGGATTGTTTTTCTATGAAGGAAATACCGCAAAAAGAGTACACGAAATGGTTTGATTATGATATAATAAAAACGGCGCCTTGTATCAGGACAAGACAGGGAGGCGATTTTATTACGATTGATCGGGCGGGACACCGTCAGAAATTAAAGTCCTGGTTCATAAATGAGAAGCTGCCGGCAGGACAAAGAGCTATGATCCCCTGTATTGCATCAGGGAGCGACATCCTGTGGATACTCGGGTATCGTATGAGCAGTGCATATCAGATCAGCAGCCGGACAAAGCGGATCCTGCAGATAGAAGTTGTAAAAGAGGAACATAAAGCAAAAGAAAGCAACAGTTAAAAAAAGAAAACAGTGAAAGCAGCATGAGGCAAAGAGATTTACGCAAAAGAGAAAAATGCGGTACGGAGGAAAAAAGATGGCGGAGACAATTCGGGAACTGATTTCGGAGCAGGAAGTGGACAAAAGAATTGAAGAATTGGGAAAGCAGATCAGCAGCGATTATGCGGGAAAGAGCATTCATATGATCTGTATACTTAAAGGCGGCGCATTCTTTATGTGCGAGCTGGCGAAGCGGATCACACTTCCCGTGTCCATTGATTTTATGTATGTAAGCAGCTATGGGAATGAAACGTCCTCCAGCGGCAACATCCGGATTAAGAAGGATCTGGATGAATCCGTAGAGGGAAAGGATGTCCTGATCGTGGAGGATATCATTGACTCGGGGAGAACCTTGTATTTCCTGACAGAGGAATTAAAAAAGCGGGGAGCAAAAAGCATCAGTCTGTGTACGCTGCTGGATAAGCCGGACCGCAGGGTGGTGGAAGTGAAGACCGACTATGTGGGATTTCAGATTCCGGACGAATTTGTAGTCGGATATGGACTGGACTATGCGCAGAAGTATCGGACGCTTCCGTTTATCGGTGTTGTAGAGGGAGTATAAAGATAGGGAAGGAGCAGAAATCATTGAATAACAATAATAAATACAGGACCATGAGCGGTGCCAGCGTCGTCATGTTTATTGCCATTGTCTTTTTTACGCTTTGGTTCACAGGACAGATGCAGCAGCGCGACCAGGAGATTACGTATACTCAGTTCGAGAGGGAATTGAAGGACGGGAATGTGGCGGCAGCGATCGTCGGCCAGAGTAAAGCCGTTCCCACCGGAACCGTAACTGTGACGCTGAACAATCCGCGTGCTTCGAGGATCGTGTATGTATCGGATGTGAATGAGGTGCAGGCATTGCTGGCAAAATATAACGTAGAATACCAGATGCTGAAGGTGCAGGAGGATACCTTGTTCACTACGGTAGTTCTTCCGATACTGATCACAATGGCAGGCGTACTTCTGATATTTATGCTGATGAACCGTCAGGGCGGCGGAGGAGCCAATGCCAAGGCAATGAATTTTGGAAAAAGCCGTGCACGCCTGAACAGTCCGGCGGACAAGCAGGTGACCTTTGCCGAGGTGGCAGGTCTCAAGGAAGAAAAAGAGGAACTCGAAGAGATCGTCGATTTCCTGAAAGCTCCCAAGAAGTATATCCAGGTGGGAGCCAGAATTCCCAAGGGTGTTCTTTTGGAGGGTCCTCCGGGAACCGGCAAGACACTCCTTGCCAAGGCCATCGCAGGGGAGGCGGGAGTCCCCTTTTTCAGCATTTCCGGTTCGGACTTTGTAGAAATGTTCGTCGGTGTCGGCGCATCCCGTGTCCGTGATCTGTTTCAGGACGCCAAGAAGAATGCTCCTTGTATTATTTTTATCGATGAGATTGATGCCGTGGCAAGGCGCCGCGGGAGCGGACTGGGCGGCGGACATGACGAGCGGGAGCAGACGCTGAACCAGTTGCTGGTAGAGATGGATGGTTTCGGAGTCAACGAAGGGATTATCGTGATGGCGGCGACCAACCGCAAAGATATCCTGGATCCTGCGATCCTTCGTCCGGGACGGTTTGACCGGAATGTGATTGTGGGACGGCCGGACGTAGGAGGACGTGAAGAGATCTTAAAGGTACATGCGAAGAACAAGCCGTTGGGCGATGATGTGGATCTGAAGCAGATCGCGCAGACCACCGCAGGCTTTACCGGAGCGGATCTGGAAAATCTGCTGAATGAGGCGGCCATCCTGGCGGCCAGGGACAACCGGATCTTTCTGCAGCAGAAGGATATCCGTCATGCGTTCGTAAAAGTCGGGATCGGACCGGAGAAAAAGAGCCGGATCGTATCGGAGAAGGAGAAAAGGATCACGGCATACCACGAGGCGGGACATGCGATTCTGTTTCACGTACTGCCGGACGTAGGACCGGTCTACAGTGTTTCCATTGTGCCTACCGGAGCGGCGGGAGGCTATACGATGCCGCTGCCGGAGCGGGATGACATGTTCAATACAAAAGGGCATATGTTGCAGCAGATCACCGTATCACTGGGAGGGCGTGTGGCTGAGGAAGAGATTTTTGACGATATCACCACCGGGGCATCCCAGGATATCCGTCAGGCAACAGCCATCGCAAAATCCATGATCACCAAGTTCGGTATGTCAGAGCGCATCGGCCTGATCAACTATGACAATGACAGCGACGAAGTATTTATCGGAAGAGATTTCGGCCATACCTCCAGAGGATATGGCGAAAAGATCGCAGGCACCATCGATGAAGAGGTGAAGCGAATCATTGACGAATGCTATAACCGGGCAAGAGGGCTTTTGCAGGAATACCATTCCGTACTGGATGCATGTGCAAAGCTCCTTCTGGAAAAGGAAAAAATCTCCAGAAAAGAATTTGAAGCTCTTTTTGAAAACAGTCCGGCAGGGCACAGGAATGTCCTGGATACGGATGTGTTTCCGGTAGAAATCTGACCGGACGATAAAAATCATGGCAATCACAATATTTGCATAAAGTTCCTGAACTGGGGAGGGGAACAAAGAGATCGGATGTGAGTGCACAGACAGCAGCAGAGAAGGCAGAAACAGGATTGGCACGCATATAAAGGGGATGATGAAAAGTGCAGTCAAAGCTAAGGAAGTTCTTAAAAAAGAGAGGAAAATGGTCAAGAAATGATTTAAGAAACAGGGAATCTGAAGTCAAAAAGGGAAAGAACTCCCTTGGAGATGGTGAGGAGCATAGTTCTATACGATCGGATGAAAACCAGTTGCCGAAGGATGAAGAAACCAGGAGCGGTACGGAAGAAGTCTATGAATCAATGAATCAAAAAGGAGATTTCAAGATGAGCAGAGAAGCATTATTCTGCGATGGGACTTCTTCCTATGTGATTCCACCCGAGCCGGCAAAGGGGCAAATGATCAGGCTGCGTTTCCGCACCGCGCGGAGCAATGTCAGTACGGTTCTGCTGGTTGCGGATTCAGGAATTTACCCTATGGAACGAATTCTTTCTCGCGGAGCTTTTGATTATTATCAGATAGCCTGGAAACTAGGGGAAGAACCGTTTTCCTATTATTTTGAGATTCACTGCGGGGATGAGGTCTGTTATTATAACCGAACAGGAGTTTCGGATGACATCAAGCCCCACTATTCGTTTCGGATTGTGCCGGGATTTTCCACGCCGGATTGGGCAAAGGGCGCCGTGATGTATCAGATTTTTGTGGATCGCTTCTATAATGGAAATCCGGAAAATGACGTAAAAGACCGGGAATATATCTATATCGGTGAGCCGGTAAGAAAAGTGCAGGACTGGAGTGAACCGCCGCAGCCTATGGATGTGCGCAGGTTTTACGGAGGAGATCTGCAGGGCGTTATGGAAAAGCTGGATTATCTTCAGGAACTGGGCGTGGAGGTGATCTACTTCAATCCGTTGTTCGTATCGCCGTCCAATCACAAGTATGATATCCAGGACTACGATTATATTGATCCTCATTTTGGAGTATTTGTCCGTGATGAGGGGGAGGTACTGCCGGAAGGAGCAGAAGATAACAAGAATGCCGAATTATATAAGCGCAGGGTCGGAGATCTGGAAAACTTGGAAGCGAGCAACCAGCTGTTCATCCGGTTGGTGGAAGAGATTCACCGCAGAGGGATGCGGGTGATCCTTGACGGCGTATTTAACCATTGTGGTTCCTTCAATAAGTGGATGGATCGGGAACGTATCTATGAAGATCACGAAGGCTATGATAAGGGGGCATTTATCAGCAAGGACAGCCCTTACCGCAGTTTCTTCTATTTTCATAACAATGAGGATTCGGCATGGCCGTATAATGCCAGCTATGACGGCTGGTGGGGAAATGAAACACTTCCCAAGATGAACTATGAGGATTCCCAGAAGCTGGAAGATTACATTATGGAAATCGGGAAAAAATGGGTATCCCCGCCGTTCAACATAGATGGGTGGCGCCTGGATGTGGCGGCGGATCTGGGCCATACGAATGAGTATAATCATATCTTCTGGAAAAGATTTCGGAGAGAAATCAAGAGTGTGAGGCCGGATGCCCTGCTCCTGGCAGAGCACTACGGGGATCCTGCGGATTGGCTGCAGGGAGACGAATGGGACAGTATCATGAACTACGATGCGTTCATGGAGCCATTAACCTGGTTTTTGACCGGCATGGAAAAGCACAGCGACGAGTACCGTGCAGATCTACGGGGAAATGCGGACCATTTTGTGAATACGATGGATCATTTTATGTCCTGTATGCAGACATCGTCTCTGCAGACGGCAATGAACGAGCTCTCCAACCACGATCATTCTCGCTTCCTGACCCGCACCAATCATGTTGTAGGACGGCTGAACAATATGGACCCGAGAGCAGCGGAAGAAGGAGTCAATCCTGCGGTCATGGCAGAAGCAGTTGCGGTGCAGATGACCTGGGTGGGAGCTCCTACGGTGTACTATGGCGACGAGGCAGGAGTCTGCGGATTTACGGATCCGGACAGCCGCAGAACCTATCCTTGGGGAAATGAAAATCAGCGCCTGATGGATTTTCATCGGGAAATGATTCGGATACATAAGACGGAGCATCCTTTACGTACAGGTTCTCTGCGGATGCTGTACTGGGAGAATGATGTACTGGCATATGGAAGATTTCTGGATGACGAGCAGGTAGTGGTGATTCTGAACAACAGCGACAGCCTTCGGGAAGTGACGGTTCCGGTCTGGCTGGCTGAAGTGCCGATGACAGGGAGAATGAGCCGGCTGATGTATTCTTATGAAGATGGATTTACAACAAAGCGTGATGAGTACATTATCCATTACGGAGAGATCGTAGTAAACATGGGGCGGCATTCCGTGCTTGTGGCAAAGACGAAGAAGGAAGAAGATTGATAACAGAAGATAGGTCTGTATATCCCGCGAAGCTTTCGTCCTGAGCGGGATATACAGACCTTTTATACGGTAGTGTAAAGTATCGTATGAAAAAAATGATACGGGAATTGCCTGCATTATACTCACGGCCGATGAAATCTGCCGTGAGTATCGCGCCAGCCGCAGCCGCGAAGCGGCATAATTCCGCATGCGGCTGTGCGCATCACGTTATACTGTGCGGCAGATTTATCTGGCGCGCAGTATAAAAATCTGCTTCGCAGATGGCGGGCAAGCAGGTAATTAATTTGCTGTGCAAATGGATTACAAATGTCGGGAGAGGATATTTATGAAGCAATTATATACGCGTTGGGGAAGGGCGCTTGATAAGAATTGTGTTCTGCAGGAACACCCGCGTCCGCTGCTGAAACGGGACAGCTATCACAATCTGAACGGATATTGGGATTACGCAATTACACGGAAGTTTCGAAAGCCTGAAACATATGACGGCAGGATTCTTGTACCGTTTTCACCGGAGAGCGTCTTGTCAGGGGTGGGAAGACAGCTCCTCCCGGAAGAGTATCTGTGGTATCGCATACAGGACGACCGTCTTCACATAGACTGGGATAAGCTGGATTCGGGTATGAGGCTGATCCTCCACTTCGGGGCGGTGGATCAGGCATGCAGAGTGTATGTAAATGGAAAAGAAGCTGCCAGGCATACCGGAGGATACCTCCCATTTTCGAAAGATATCACGGAATACCTTCGGAAAGAGTCCAATGAAATCGTAGTGGCGGTCAAGGATCTGAGCGATACTTCCTATCATGCGAAGGGCAAGCAGAAATTAAAAAAAGGCGGTATGTTTTATACTGCGCAGAGCGGTATCTGGCAGACGGTCTGGACGGAATATGTGCCAAAGCTCCATATAACGGAACTGATAACAGAGCCGGATTTGGGGCGGAGGCTGGTGAGGATATTCGTCCGCTCAGATGCGGCGATGCCGGTGAACATCCGCATCCATCCCCCTTGTATCCATCAATCAGAGAAAGAAAGGATAGACCTTTCTCCCATGCATCAATCGGAGGAAGAGCAGATAGATCTTTCTCCCATGCATCAATCGGAGGAAGAGCGGATAGACCTTTCTCCAATGTATCAATCGGAGGAGGAGCAGGCAGTTCCTTTCCGCATGTATCAATCGGAGAGAGAGCAGGAGAGGCCGCCTTCCATTTATCAAGTGAAAGAGGCGCAGGCACAGGCTGCCGTGATGTCAGAGACAGAAGGGATGTCGAATGAATACATGGAAATTCCGCTTCCGGATGTCCGTCCCTGGACCTGTGAGCAGCCCTGGCTCTATGATTTTACCGTGACCATGGGTGAAGATACAGCAGAAAGTTATTTCGCCCTGCGGACATTTACGGTGGAGCCCGATGGAGAAGGGATTCCACGAATCTGTATGAATGGGGAAGTCCAGTTCCAGAACGGAGTTCTCGACCAGGGGTACTGGCCGGACGGGCTGTACACCGCACCTTCGGATGAAGCGCTGATCTTCGATATTCTGGAAATGAAAAAATCAGGCTTTAATATGATCCGAAAGCATATCAAGATCGAGCCTCAAAGATGGTATTATCATTGTGACCGTCTCGGCATGGTCGTGTGGCAGGATATGGTGAACGGCGGAACTTATTATAAGCATTGGTTTGTGACTTATGCGGCGACGCTGATCTCCTGGAAAAAATGGAAAATGGCAGATATTTATCCGCACCTGCTCTCGCGCACGCATAAAGAAGGCAGACTGGAATTCGTGCGGGAAATGAAAGAATCCATCCGCATTTTGAGGGGGCATCCGTCCATAGCGGCGTGGGTGATCTTTAATGAAGGCTGGGGGCAGTTCCAGACAGAGGACATGACGAGGATTGCCCGGGAATGCGATCCTACCCGGCTGATCGACCAGGCAAGCGGATGGTTTGACCAGAAGGGCGGGGATCTGCAGAGCGTACACAATTATTTCTTTAAACTGGATTTTACGGCAGAGAAGGAACGGGCTACCGTATTGTCTGAATTCGGCGGATATTCTCTGCGGATTCCGGATCATAGCGCCTCCAAAAAGTTGTATGGCTATGGAATACAAAAAACGCGGGAAAGTCTCAATGCGGCATATAAAAAGCAAATGCGGAAAGTACAGGAACAAATTTCCAGAGGACTTTGTGCCAGCGTATATACACAGCTAAGTGATGTGGAAGAAGAGATGAACGGGATTTTTACCTATGACCGGGAAGTGCGGAAGATTCTGCCTTGACTTTTTTTTTGCCATATGTTACTATTTTGTAACTACTTAACACAGGGTAGCGCATTTACTGCGCTGCAAATAAAGGACGGAGAGATTAAAGAATGTCAGAAAGACCAAAGTATTACATCACAACTGCGATTGCTTATACATCCGGCAAGCCGCATATCGGCAACACTTATGAGATCGTTCTTGCGGACGCAATCGCGCGCTACAAAAGAATCCAGGGTTATGATGTTTTTTTTCAGACCGGGACCGACGAGCATGGACAGAAGATAGAACTGAAGGCTGAGGAAGCGGGCATCACTCCAAAGGAATTCGTGGACAACGTATCTACGGAGATCAAAAGAATCTGGGATCTGATGGATACTTCCTATGATAAGTTCATCCGTACTACGGACGGATATCATGAGAAGCAGGTGCAGAAGATCTTCAAGAAGCTGTATGACAAGGGAGATATTTACAAGGGATACTATGAAGGGATGTACTGTACGCCCTGCGAGTCCTTCTTTACGGAGTCGCAGCTGGTAGATGGAAAGTGTCCGGACTGCGGCCGGGAGGTGCAGCCCGCAAAGGAGGAAGCGTATTTCTTCAAAATGAGCAAATATGCGGACCGCCTGATCGAACATATCAATACGCATCCGGAATTTATTCAGCCCGTATCGCGGAAAAATGAGATGATGAACAATTTCCTTCTTCCGGGCCTGCAGGATCTGTGCGTATCCAGAACCTCCTTTAAGTGGGGGGTACCGGTGGATTTTGATCCGAAGCATGTAGTCTATGTGTGGCTGGATGCGCTGACCAACTATATTACAGGGATCGGTTATGAGTGTGACGGGGAGAGTACGGAGCAGTTCAACAAGGACTGGCCGGCCGATCTGCATCTGATCGGAAAGGACATTATCCGTTTCCACACGATTTACTGGCCGATCTTCTTGATGGCATTGGAGCTTCCCCTCCCGAAGCAGATTTTCGGACATCCATGGCTGCTCCAGGGGGACGGCAAGATGAGCAAGTCGCGCGGAAATGTACTGTATGCGGACGAGCTGGTGGATTTATTCGGGGTAGACGCGGTGCGCTATTTCGTGCTTCATGAGATGCCTTTTGAAAATGACGGAGTCATTTCCTGGGAGCTGATGGTGGAGCGGCTCAATTCCGACCTGGCAAATACACTGGGCAATCTGGTCAACCGTACCGTATCTATGACCAATAAGTATTTCGGCGGTGTGGTGACCGATAAAGGCGCCGCGGAAGAAGTGGATGCTGACCTGAAAGCCGTTATGGAACATGCGGAGAAGGCGGTAGACGCAAAAATGAACGAACTACGTGTGGCAGACGCGATGACGGAGATCTTCAATCTGTTCAAACGCTGTAATAAATATATCGATGAAACCATCCCCTGGGTTCTGGCAAAGGATGAGACGAAAAAGGACCGTCTGGAGACTGTGCTGTGGAATCTGATCCAGGGAATCTCCGCGGGGGGAAGACTTCTGGAGGCATTTATGCCGGCTACGAGTCAGAAGATCCTTGCCCAGCTCAATGAAGGCCATGTGACAGACAAGCCGGAGATTCTGTTCCAGAGACTGGATTTGGATGAAGTGATGAAAAAGGTGGAGGAGCTGCATCCTCTGGTAGAGGAAGCGGCAGATCCGAAGACACAGGAGAATGAACAGGAAGTCATTGATATAGAGGCAAAGCCGGAGATTACGTTTGATCAGTTTGGAGCCATGCAGTTCCAGGTAGGCGAGATTATCGCCTGCGAGGAAGTGCCGAAGTCAAGGAAGCTTCTCTGCTCTAAAGTAAAGATTGGAAGTCAGGTGAAGCAGATTGTGTCAGGGATCAAGGCACATTACACACCGGAAGATATGGTAGGCAAAAAGGTGATGGTACTGGTGAATCTGAAGCCTGCAAAGTTGGCAGGAGTCCTTTCGGAAGGAATGTTGCTCTGCGCGGAAGACGCGGAAGGGAAGCTCTCCCTGATGGTGCCGGAAAAGGATATGCCGGCGGGAGCGGAAATCTGCTGATGAATAGAAAATATAGTGAACGCCAAAAACAAAGATTTTTGTCGTTTACTATATTTAAAATTTTGCTGAAAGAGGCTGTCGGGATAGCTCTATCCTGGCAGCCTCTTTCGGTGAAAAACTAAAATATCTGCCTTTTTTCGATTGATTAAATAGAACGGATATTTGCTTGATATATTTAATTA
>VSNK01000078.1:17714-19639 GCA_009774255.1 Faecalicatena sp. | reverse complement strand
AGCAAGGACCGAAACGGAGTGTAGAACTGCGTTTTTTGACCTGCACATCCGAAGAAATATCCTGCGCAATCTGTATCGCTTATTTTTCTACAACTCCTTATGAAATCTATGGGAATGCCTGGCATTAAGCATTCCCACTTTTCACAAGACATTTCTTTTTCCAAAATGCGATTCCAAGTCTTCCCACTTTGTGATACCCCGTGCGTTCCACCTTTCTCGCATATTGCTGATTCTCAATCTGCCGCAGGGCATCATCGCATTCTTTTTCCAACTCCTCTTCGCGATCTGTCCACTTTGCCTCAATTACGACAGCCTGCCTGTTTTTTCTGTCCTTGATGACAATGTCCGACCTTCCCAGTCCGTTCTCGTAGTTCGACTCCACCTGGTAGCCGGCATTGGACACGAGTCCGGCAAGAAAGGCGTGATAAAAGCTTTCTCCATAGTCATAATAGCTGATCGTATCGAACAGCAAATCAGAGATAAGCCCTGTCAGCTTCTCCTCGTCTGCATTCCACAACGCGCCGAACAGGCCGCTCCGGTCGCTGGCTGCTGATTTTTCGAGAAACCATGCTTTTACACTTTTCCGAAAAATATTTCGTACCTCCACATTCGGAATCTTCAGCGCAAACTGCCCGGGCAAAAGCAAATCACCGTTTGCATCATTGCTGCGAACTCTCGTCAGATATCCGGTCAGGTAAAGCAGGCTCCACAGATTTTCTTCCGAAGATTCCAGGATATCGTACATAATATCCTCAATGATCGGCGATTTTACATCCCCGCCCGCCAACAGGATCTCAAATTTCTCCTGTACATCAAAATCCGTATGATTCAGAAAAGAACGAATCACAGCGTTGTCACTGGTATTGGCCCAGAAATCCTCTGGCTTTGATGACGGATCCAAAAGTAATCTGCTGACATGGTTCATCACGTCCCATGGGCAGTATATATCAAACTCGCCAAAATGGTAGCCGTCATACCATTCCTTAATCTCCGCCGCATGTTCCGTCCGCCCTGCATCCCAAAGGATCTGATCCACCTCCGCCTGCGTAAATCCAAAATATTCATTCAGCCTGGTATTTGAAATCGTATCTGATACAAAATTATTCGTTCCGGTAAAAATGCTCTCTTTGGCGATTCTAAGACAACCTGTGATCACTGCAAATTTCAGGGCAGCATTATCCTTGACCACCTGCATCAAACCCTTCATGGCATTCAGCATTTCCCGATAATACCCCTTATCACTGGCTTTGGCAAGAGGAACATCGTACTCATCCAACAAGAGGATCACCGGTTTTTCAAAATGCAGTGCCATCATTTTCGACAGCTTCATCAGTCCGTTTTCCACTTCTTCCTGGTCTGCCTTTTTTGCCGCCAGACGGTAAAATATCTCTTTATCGAGAGCATTCAGCCTGTCACTTTCCATAAGATAATAATGCTCTTTATAAAGTTCAGAAATGACTGCTGCTAATTTCGCATATGCCCCCGCAAAATTCAGCCCTTCAATTCCCCGGAATGACAAAAATAATACCGGATACTGATTCATCCACTTCCCGCAGAGTTCCTGATCCCCCACAACAGAAAGGTGTTCAAAAAGCTCACTGCTGTCCTTTCGGATATCAAAAAACTCAGATAACATATTCATGCCAAGTGTCTTTCCAAACCGGCGCGGCCTGGTGATCAATGTAACCTGTGTCGCATCTGTTTTCAGAAGTTCCATGATCAATCCGCTTTTGTCCACATAGTAGTAACCATTCTTCCGAATATCTGCAAAACCGGAACGGCCTACAGGAATTTTTATCTCGCCCATTGCACACCCCTTTCCGCCATGAGCCCTATAGAGCAACTCCTTTCATTATGTTACAATTCATGGCCTAAGGAGTTGCAGAAAATAACTGATACATCTTGGCTTGTCTATTTCTCCGGCT
>VSNK01000078.1:0-17614 GCA_009774255.1 Faecalicatena sp. | reverse complement strand
ACATCTTGGCTTGTCTATTTCTCCGGCTGCACATCCGAAGAAATATCCTGCGCAATCTGTATCATTTATTTTTCTACAACTCCTTACAGAAGATGAAAAAAATACAGCCATATGCTAAAATGGTATAAGAAAAAAAATAATTCTTTTCTGTCACAAATACACCGATACATTGTCTAATAAGTAGGAGGTAAAAATCTATGAATAAAAAAACGAACGAAGAATTACAGGCTTTCGTCGAGAAAGCCATATCAGGGGATAAAAATGCCCTTGAAACACTGATTGCAGGCGTGCAGGATCTTGTATTTAATCTATCCTTGCGGATGCTTGGGACATTTGCAGACGCAGAAGATGCCACACAGGATATTCTGTTAAAAATGATTACGCACCTTTCTTCTTTCAGAGGCGACAGCTCCTTTACAACATGGGTATTCCGTATTGCGGCTAACCATCTGAAGAATTACAAAAAGCATATGTTCGCCCACTATCCCTTAAGTTTTGAGTATTATGGGAACGACATAGAAAACGCAGACATACAGGATGTGCCGGATCTGACACAAAATGTGGAAAAAGATATTTTAGCAGAAGAACTGAAAATGTCCTGTACAAATGTGATGCTGCAATGTCTTGATATGGAGAGCCGATGTATTTTCATCCTGGGTACCATGTTTAAGATTGACAGCCGGATTGCGGGGGATATTTTGGATATGACCCCGGAAGCGTATCGTCAGCGGCTTTCCCGGATACGCAGGAAAATGGCTGATTTTTTGAGTGAATACTGCGGAGAATATGGCGGCGGCACATGTAAATGCAAGGACAGGGTGAACTATGCCATACAGAGCCACAGGCTGAACCCGTTACAGTTGGATTATACAAAAAACCCAGAAATCCCTATCCAGACTATGATTGATGTAAAAAATGCCATGGAGGATATTGACGGTTTATCGCAGGACTTCTCGTTCTGTAGGACCTACCAGTCTCCCGAACGCATGAAGCATCTGATACAGGAATTTTTAGATTCCACCCAGCTTTCCATTGTGCAGAAATCGTAAAGGAGAAAAAAGGCTATGAATACACAAGTAATTATCGACTATTTATCATCATTAAGCATGAATAATAACCGTGAATGGTATCACGCAAACAAAGACGATTATAAAAAGGCAAATGATGAATTTGAAAAACTACTGCAAACATTGATACTGGAAATCGGGAAATTTGACAGCAGCATTTTACATAACAATCCCAAAGATCTTACGTTTAAGATTGTAAGGGACACCCGGTTCAGCCACGATAAATCACCATATAACCCTGCATTTCGCGCCCATATCTCATCAAAAGGGAAACTGCCTGTTCCTGTCGGCTATTATCTTATGATAAAGCCGGGCAACCAGTCCTTTTTAGGCGGCGGCCTGTTCGCAGATATGTTCAAGGATGCAACAACGATGGTACGGGACTATATCGCCAAAAATGGCGAAGAATGGGAAAAAATCATCCATGAGCCGGAGTTTGAAAAGTATTTTACTGTACAGGGAACGGCACTAAAGAAGGTTCCTGCGGGATATGAGAAAGAACACCCTCAGGCAGACTATCTAAAATTCAAGAGCTGGTATCTGGAATATCCGCTAAGAGACGAAGATGTGATAGATGCAGGGGGATTTCTGGTGAAAGCAGTGGAGGTTTTCCGAATCATGAAACCTTTTAATGACTATCTGAACAAGGCGCTTGCGGATTTCCAAATGCCGGCAAGATGAAGGAATGTATAGCCTTCGGCGGTCGCACTGCGGCATCTACCTTGTACGCCGCGTGCGCTCCCCGGAGGGTTTTTGTTTTATCAGAAAATCTTTCCAGCTGTGCGGTTGCGATTCACCAGGTCATTTGCATGCAATTTATTGCAATGCAAATGACCTGGTGAATCAGCAACCCACTTATTAATGAGCAAAAATCGGCTGCGTTAGCAGACGTAAGAGTGCGTCAGCACGGTTTTTGCGAATGGATAAGTGGGTTGGATGCTCTTTAGAGCATCCAACCGCACAGCTCGAAATCTTTTCTCTGCTGCATTTTCAGCACATTCTGTTCATCCATGGTCCCCTCCTTAGTAACCGTACCTCCTCCTATATTTTGAAAACATAAAAACAGACAATGCAAGCGCCATCAATTCTGCTGCAGGAGTTGCCAGCCAGATTCCATTCACGCCTAAAATAATCGGAAGCACAATCATTGTAATCAGCATAAATACAAATGACCTTGAAAATGCCAAAATAGCCGAAACTACTCCATTAGATAATGCGGTAAACATCCCACTGGCAAAAATATTAAAACCAATAAAGAACAATGCTACCGTGCATATCATGTTTCCCGTTACTGCCAGATCATACACTGGATTATCCGGTCGGGCAAATACGGATACCAGCGGTCTTGTCAGCATAAAGGAAGCCGCAACCGTGACCACGGAAATCACTGCGATCACCTTCATGCTCAACGCAACCAGCTTTTTTAATTTTTCATGGTTCTGCTCCCCATAATAAAAACTCAGCATGGGCGCAACCCCGTAAGAATATCCTGTATATAAAGAGCTTGCAAACATCAGCACATACATGATGATGGTAACAGCAGCAACTCCATTTTCCCCGACATAATGAAGCATCGTCCAGTTGAACATCATTGTAATGATCCCGGTAACAAGCGCAGTCGCCATCTCCGAGCATCCGTTTGTAGCCGCACTCGCAAGAACCTTGAATCGGAATACAGGCTTTTTGAAATGAAGCAAACTTTTTTTCCGGCTGAAAACAAACAGGCCCACCACTGCTGTTACAGAATAGCCAAGCCCCGTTGCAATCGCCGCACCGCTGATCCCCATACTAAATCCGGCAATAAACACATAATCAAGTACCATATTCAAAACACCGCCCATCACCGAACAGATCAGGGAAAGGTTCATACCGGCAAAAATATGATCCATTGCCAGATACCCAACTACGCACATGACTATCCCCACAATAACATTTACTAAAATCAGGAACGTAAAATCTTCCTTTGCCTCATCCGTCCATTTTGCGCAAGATTTCATTCTTAAGCGCCTAATGTGCCTGATATTTTTGTCAGGAGGTCGCGCTCCCGCTTTAGATTCCTTTCAGTAATACCGAGGTCATGGGATACGCGGCCTTGTCAGCACCTCCAACAACCTACCAGTCAATAGATTGCACCTAAATGCGTTACTTTCATAATTCTAAACTGAAACTAAACGGGCACGATCAGTATAGGAACCATTTGTACTTTATGTAAGTGCTGAAAATAAAAACACTGCCACCCCCAATATCACAAGAACGATCCCCGTCACCCTGTTTAGTGTTTTTGCTTCTGCCTTATTTGCAAACACAGCCGCAATCCTGGCCCACAAAAGGGTAAATGCCACACATAAACTGCAGACAATCAGGTCAGGAACACCGCCTATCGCAAAATGGGACAGCGCTCCCGTAAGCGCAGTAAATGCCATAATAAACACACTGGTGCCTACTGCAGTTTTTAATTCATATCCAAGAACAGATGTCAGTATCAAAAGCATCATCATGCCTCCGCCTGCCCCGATGAATCCACATATAAAGCCAATTAAGACACCGCATATCATAGATTGGACAGCCCTTTTCTTTGCAGAAATGCCCTGCATGGATTCCTTTGTTGTCATAACTGGTTTCACAATAAACTTTATACCAAGCAAAAATGTCATGAACACAGAAAAATTACCCATTGTAGCAGAGGGAACCAGGCTGGAAATATAGCTTCCAACCACAGTAAATGCCAAAACACTTATCATCATAATCAGGCCGTTTTTAATATCAAGATTTTTATTTTTTCCATATGTGTAGGCTGATACAGCACTTGCAAGCACATCGGAAGAAAGGGCAATTCCTACAGCCATATAAGGATCAATGCCCAGAAAAGTAATCAACATTGGGCTGATAACGGCAGCCGCACTCATTCCGGCAAATCCTGTACCTAATCCGGCTCCCATGCCTGCAAAAAAAGTCACAACAATTGTTATCAGCAATTCCATATTAATCACCTTCCCCTATAATTTCATCCAGTTTTTTACTGATCATCTCTACCATTTCAAAAAAGGATTCTTTTGCCTCTTTGCTCGCATCTTCAAATAACTGCCTGAAAAAATATTCCTGCATTGCTTTCCCTCGCTCGATAACCGGCTGTGCCTTATCCGTACATATCAGCTTTGTCTTTCTTCTGTCTCCTTCAACAGCTTTGCGTTCCAGATAACCCTCCTGCACCAATTTATCAACATTAACGGATACCAGATTCGCCTTGATTTTTCTAACCTCAACGATGTCACTTGCTGTTTTATACCTGGGATTATTGGCAAGAAACATTAAAATATCAAATGCTGTCTGTGGCAGCCTAAGTTCCTGGCATAGCGGTTTGCATTTTGTATTGTATGCCAAGGACATTTTTAGTGCAAAATCCATACTCTTATGCATGATGCTCCTCCTCTATTTTATTCAAATTTAGATATTTCAAATTTGAATAAAATATTAACAGACTTCTAATCAAATGTCAAGTTTAACAAGTACAGCACGTTACAGTTCGCTGGCTGGCCAGTGAACCGTAACCAATTTTTTCATTTTTTACCAGATATAGCAGACAATCTCTTTTCTCCGAATGCAGCAGCAGATTTCTATCGGCCGTCTCAATGTATCTCAAAAATATCTACACAGTTCTATCAGTTCGCCAAAATAATTCCCAAACTTAACAAAAAGTATCTTGAAGTTGTTCGGCCGGATTTGATTTTTGTATTAATCGTATTTTCACTGACTTCCATTTTCTCTGAGATTTCCCTCCCCGAAAATCCCATCATCTTCAGTAATAAAAACTGCAAGGTCTTTTTATCTGTATTCCACAGAACCTCAAAAAGTTGTTTATCACTGACAGAGTTCAGTAATGCCGAAATGTTGCTGACTTCCTGCTCGCTCATTACCGTGCTTTCCCAATCCTGATATTCAGGAAATGCCGCACGATGATCCTGATAGCGTCTTTCGGCCTTAAAATCCTCCCAGTCACTGCGTCTTAACTCCTGTATGGCTTCCTCGTCCATACCCAGAGTCCGGAGCAGTGCTTCCTCTTTTTCTTTCCATTGTCTCCATTTCCGTTCTTCCCCGGCCTTGTTGTAAGCCATCTTTCGTACCTCCGATCTGAATTTTTTGAAATCAAATCGGAGTGCGGCGGAAAACGGGCTTTACAGGCAAGTTCAGGCATAAGAATAGTGATTCTGCCTGTACCAGAATTGCGCCACTATCTTTTTTTACCAAAATCTTTCTTATAACGATTGAAAGTTCCGTTTCCAGCCCAACGTTAATTGGAAGACTGTTTTTTACCATCAATAACAAAAAAGGGCGGATTGCATTCTTAGCGCAACCCGCCCTTTTTTTAATCTATCCTTTTATACATCAACATCCTGTTAAGCATGCCGATATTTCTATTCACTAATACTATACTTTTACATGTTTCACCTTGCAGAAAATTTACAGATTATTTCTTCCACGTTTTCGCTTTTTTCTGAGTCTTCCCCTATACTTAGACTTATTTTTAGCGGAGGATACCCGGGTGAACTGCGCCCAAAATATACTCAGACAGACTCCACAAAGGATACTGCCCGTTCAATCCATCCTTCCACACTTGTACCCAGGCCTTCCCCGAAACCATGTCCACCGGTATCTCCCAATTCTAATTCCACGGGAATGCCTTTTTCCTTCACCGCCTCATATAAACTTACGGAATTCTTATAAGGAACCATCTGATCGTCCTTGCAGCAGACGATATAGCAGGGGGGATAGCACTCGTCAACATGTGTGTCAATATCAAAATCCCGGCGAATTTTTTCATATTGATTTCCGAACATGGTCCGCAAAAACTTCTTTACATCTTTGGAATCCCCGTACATGCCGGAATTGACAGCCGGATAGACCGGTATCAAAGCCTTTGGAGCCGGAAGGCCATACCAACGGAATCCATGGTCAGGAGTCCCCCACTGACCTGTCAGGTTCCCCCCTGCGGAGAAACCGCATATCACATAGTTTGCAGCGTTTATTCCTAACTTTTCCTCGTTTTTTTGTAGGAAACGTATCGCTGCTGCAAGATCATCCATCGGTTTGGGAAAAAGCCCCTTTCCGCCAATGCGGTAATTCAAAGTAAACGCATGGAATCCCAACTGGTTCAGCCTTGCAGCCACAGGATATGCTTCCAACAGGCTACAGACACTTGAATACGCACCGCCTGCACAGACGATAAAAAAGGGCCTGTCCTTAGGATGTGTCTCTCCTGTATCCATTGTCGGGAAATGTATGACATGCACATCCTTTTTCTTTTTGTCATCCGCAAGCTCATCCTGCCCATAAATCGGATAATAAAATTCTCCTGATACAGCTATACTGCAAAGACGCTGCAGCCCTTTAAACAGGCTTTCCACCGGCCATCCACCATTTTTCATGTTTTCCATCGGAATCCGTTCAATCAACTTCAGCTGCATCCCACCATATACCAGATAATCTTTGACAGGTGCAAGCTGTGGAATACCTTTCATATCTTTTAGGGACATTTTTTCATTAAAATCCATCCGTAGCCCTCCTTTTGGTTATTCATATACTCTCGAAATCCGCTTATATACCATGATGTCCATTCTGTAATCGATATTCTTTTGGGTTCATGCCGTATTTTGACGTAAACTGCTCTGAAAAATAACTCTGTGAATGAAAGCCAAAATAATCCGATACCTTTCCAATGGATACATCCGAATTTTTCAGCATATTTGCAGCCAATGTCAGCTTTTCCTGCAATACATACTGCTTGACAGTCATCCCTTCACTTTCAGAAAATTTCCGCGACAGATAACTCGCATTATAGCCAAGCTGTTCTGCCATCTCTGAAAGTATGATCTTTTTCTTAATATTTCTGGCAATATATGCTTTACATTGTTCTGTGATCCCGGAAAGTATTTTTTTCTGTTTGACTTCCGAAATTTTATTGCCATAGTCTTTGATCACCTTGGTATATAGGCGGATCATTTCTATGGATGTTTTGCATTCTGCCAGCTCCTGCATATAACAAAAACTCTGCCGATAGCAGTATTCTGCATTTACGCCCTGTTCCGCCGCGGCGCGGCGGGCCATATAGATTGCCATCACGGCCATATACTCACATTGCTTAAGAAAATTACGTGCAGCCAGCGGTCCCAGCAATTCCAATTCCCAGAGTCTGCCTGAGAGTGTTTTTTCCTCTATGACCATTCCGCCCCGCTCAAAAATTTCCAAAAAAGCCTTTTCATTCTCGTATGTATAATAAGGCATGTCTGCCATCAGGCTACAGATCTCCCATTGATTTTCCTGCGATATTTCCATACGTCTTCCTGCCTGCCTTGTTATTTCCTCTTCTTCAATACAGATGCCTGTAGCAAGGGCATAGACCATGGAAAGACACGCTGCAGCCTGATTCAGCGGAATGCAGCAGATAGAAATATCTTTTTTCCCGAATTTATGGTGAAACTTATAGCTTGTGACCTGAGCCTCTGAAAGAATCTGGAAGGAAATCGGACCAAATAAATACAGCCGTCCTTCCCCATCCTCAAACCCCATATAAAAAATAAGGTCGTCTTCAAAATACAGAACAGGGATTTTTTCTTCCCCCCATCTCCTTCTGACCTCATTTACCAGTTCATCCGCTAATTTTACTGTATCTTTGCAGGTATGGCGCAGCATCCGATTCTCCCGGTCAAGCAAAAAAGTATGCATCTCCCATCCCCGAAATGCTTTCCAAAATACAAAATCATCTCTGTCCATCATCCACCTCATCGTTTTTTGATAAAGCTACCAATTTTTCAGGGTCATAGCATACCGAAAATTTCCCTATAGCCCTCATTATATTCTATTATAATATCGGCCATGGACTTTTACTATCACTTTTATCCTTTTGACTGCAATCTACAATATTTTAAAAGAAATGCGCATTCCTCCCTGTTGCACTGCAGCGCTTCCGGTTTTGTAATATCACATTGAAATACATGTGGCAGTTGGTTGTCTTCCGTTCCATAAATTTTTGATTTAAACACAACGTGCTTTTGCAGGGGAAAAATCCAATTCCAACAGTTCTGCGAAGCCATCCCCTTTGAATTTGAAATACAACGCCTTCTTTCCCTGCACATGGATCGTTGTTTTGAAATCAGCCCAGTCTTTTGATGGATGGATCGCAACTTCACCGACATATCCGTCTTCCGTGCAAATGCAGAATCTTCCTTCAGCGTTTCCCCTCACACGTAAAGACAGATCTACAGACCCCGTAAATTGAAAATATTTATACCCAACGAGAGTTCCGTCGGAAATATCTGCAATAAACCGTTCGTTCCCGTTGTGCGTTATATATGGTATCTTTTCCTGACAGGGATCTGTCTGCGCATGAGGCATATGGCCGTTGGTCAGATTGCAGGCAATTACCGCAGGATAGGAGCCTTCTGCCACAAGCGGAACCGTATTGAGGCCGCAGGACGTCATTTCAACCTGCCGTATCTTACCATCCGGCAGCAGGGCAATCTTTTCCGCACACCCCTGCCTGCTGTAAGCCGTCTTATGGGTCTGGCGGTGGTAAAAAATGTACCATTGTCCGCCTGCCTCGACCAGACTGCCGTGGTTATTCCCGGTCATGGCAAGCCGGTCTTTTTCCTCCCTGCCCTGATAGCCGATGTCGCCATTGGAGATGATAACCCCTCCGAATTCAAACCCACGATCTGGAAAACGACTTAGTGCATAGCAGAGTTCGTGACTTACCTGAGAAGAATAAATGAAATAGTAGGTATCATTGATCTTGCGCATGGAACTGGCTTCAAAAAACGCATGCCCTTCAAAGCTCGTTTTGCATGCATCGAACTGCCCCGGCACGATCCGCACTGGCTCTGTTTTTACTGTCAGCATATCGTCGTCCAAAACTACCATATAAGCCCCCATGATGCCTGCCGAGTCATTTTCCACCTCTTCGCGGGTCTTTTCAAACATCGTAACCTGTGCCTGGATCAGTTGTTCGCCAAGATTCTTGAATAGATCCTGATTTTTTGCGGATTCCTCTCCTCCAAAGCCTCCGGCCATGGCAGAAGGATCTACGGCCAGAGACCATCCGTAATAAAGACGGATGATCCCATTGTCGTTGATCAAGCCCGGGTCAAAGGTAACCTGTCTGGTAAACGGGCTTCCATCAGCGTTTCTTACACATCCATGATATTCAAATTTTCCTGCCGGGGTATCACACACCGCCACATGAATCGGGCCGGTAAAGCATCCGCCTGACATAGCATAATATAGATAATACCGTCCGTCATTTCCTTTCACAACATCCGGCGCATACATGTCCCGGTACTTTTCTGAATAGTCCGGGTCCTGCTCTGCGCGGTACACGATTCCCTCACTCCGCCAGTCGGCCAGATTCGAAAGAGGTGCGGAAAACACCTCGTAATCCAACATGCAGAATGCATCTCCGCCCTCCTTGTCATGGGAACCGTACAGATAGAGCCTGTCTCCAAAAACATGCGGCTCTCCGTCCGGAATATAGGTATCAAGCGGCAAATAGGGATTAAACACCTGCTTCTTTCTTTCATGCATAAATCGTTCTCCTTTTTATTTGTTTTTCTTCTGTAGGCGCCTGACTTTACTTTTCCTGTCCCGCCTGTCAGTTCTCTCCTCCGTTCTCTGAAATCTTTTTTCTGCGTTCTGCAAGATCTGCATTGATCTGCGGCTTCATCTTATCAATTTTGAAATATTTTAATGCAAATGCCGCCAGCAGATAAAATGCCATTGGAACCAGCGCATAGCAGACACGGATCATCAGGATAGCGGAATCACTCTGCGTATCTGCCCCGCTGACAAACCCTGCCGCCCCCAGCAAAAGCCCTGCAAAAAATGTACTGAAAGCAGTCCCGATTTTGTTTGCGAATCCTGTGATGCTGGCAAGGGTACCTTCCATACGCGCGCGTCCTTCCCACTCGTTAAAGTCCGCGCAGTCGATGATCAGCAGCCCGAACATATAGGAAGCAGGAAGCTGTACTACACCCAGAATCACACCTGCGACAGCCAGAAGAATAAGGTTGTCATTCGCGGCAAATGAAAGCAGCCCGCTCACGACAGACAGAAGGAGTGCATACTGGATGAGTTGTTTTGTCGTGATTTTTTTAAGCAGGGCAGGGTACACAATCAAAGTCAGCATAGCAAATATGGTAAATATGCTCATCACCCCGCTGATCTCTATATTTCCTACAATATACTGGAAGTAATAGCCGGTAACGCTCAGGCTGCCTGCGATCCCAACCACAAACTGCAGGATGGCAATCGGGTAAATCTGCCTGTTGTCTTTTAGAAGGTTTATGACATCTTTCAGCGTTGTATGCTCGTTCTTTGCATCCACCTCGTATTTCTCGGGAATGAAGAAAAATCTAAGAATCCCGATGATGCACAGGGGAATAGCGATGAATCCGACCAGGCTCCTCCAGCCTGCCGGATCGTAAAGTACCTTCGCATAGAATGTCGGGAATACTACGTTGAATACCATGACGCAGACTGTGGATATCATCCCGCCCCAGGAATTCAGCTTGACGTATTTCTGTTCATTGTTAAACGCACGTACCATATAAGGCGTTGCCCCGGCAGTCATAAACGTCTTGAATATGGACTGGCAGAGCGTGTAGCAGATAAAGACGTATACGCATTTCACCGTAGTCGTAAACCCTTCAGGCACAGCGAAAAGCATCCATGTAGTGAGCCACAGGCCGATGATGCACAGATCATAAGGACGCCCTCTTCCTAGTTTTGTATTGGTCTTATCCACTACATATCCGGCGATCAGGTCTGTAATACCGTCAAACGCCTTGCTCGCCATCAGCAGGGTGCCGACCAGAGCCACGTTCATTCCCAACGCATTGGTCAGATACATACTCAGATTTCCCAGCAACACCACCTGCACGGCGGCCGAACCTCCATTCGCACTCCAAAGAAACAGATTTTTTGCTCCCAGTTTATCTGGATTTGCCATATTTTCTTTCTTAGACATTTTCATTTTCTCCTTTTTCTTTTCCGGATCATTCATCAGGAACGCAATGAATCCAAAAACGTATCTAATTGTTCTCTTGTCAATACACCAAAGCTTTCCAGGGCTCCAATCGGCATCTCCATAGCGCCCTGCATAAGATTACCCGCTCCTTCTCCCATGGAACTGCTGCCGGAATCTGCCTCATCTGCCGCTTTTCCCAGAAGATTTCCGAAAATCTTCTGCATGGCCGCTGCTGTCTTCGGATGTCCGAGCAGATCACCAATGCTTGTTTCAGCGGATACTTCGATCGGAAGAGGCTGGGAAGCTTCTATGTAGAGCTGAGTTTTGCACCGGATATCCCTTGAGGAACTGCCTATGGAAATCTCGTAATGTCCGCTTTCTACGTACCAGTCATGGATTGCCGTTTCATAATATGCGAAAGCACTCTTATCGAGCGTAAACTGAATCGTCTTTTTCGATCCCGGCTGTAACTCGATTTTCTCAAAGCCTTTCAGTTCCCGAACCGGACGCCGGATGGTGCTGCCGCATTGTCCGGTATATAACTGGACAACTTCCTTTCCGGCTCGTTTCCCGGTATTTTCTACTGTAACCGAAACGGTAACTCTGTCTGTATCCCTGATATGGTCTTCTGACAGGACGCAGCCTGTATAGCGGAATGTGGTATAGCTTAATCCATGGCCAAACGGGAACAGTACATCCATTTTCTTTTTATCATAATACCGGTAGCCCACAAACACGCCCTCATGGTATTCTGCCCTTCCCTTTTCTCCCGGGAAATTGAGGAAAGACGGTGTATCCTCCAGACAGAGCGGAAACGTCTCGGCCAGTTTACCGCTGGGATTCGTTTTTCCGTAGAGCAGTGACATCGCCGCCTCGCTGCTCCCATCGCCGGCAAGATACATTTCCAGAATAGCCGGAATCTGTGCGGCCCACGGCATCGTAACAGGTGCGCCATTTGAAAGTACAACAATGGTTCTGGGCTGTACCGCTTTTATGGCCACAATCAGTCGATTCTGATTTGGGGGCAGTTCCAGATGGAGCCGGTCTGCGCCTTCTGCTTCCGACCGCCCCGGAAGGCCTGCAAAAATGACCGCCACTTCGCATTTCCCTGCGAGCTCCACAGCTTCAGCCAGCGCTGCCTCATCCGTTTCATCACTGGCAACGTCAAAACCTTTCGCATACGAGACATTCTCCATACCCTGAATACAATCCAGTATGGACGGGATTCTGGCGGAGTGGATATAAGAGCTTCCGCTGCCCTGGATACGCGGGGATTCAATAAAGCCGCCGATAAAGGCTGCTTTTGTGCCCTGCGCAAGCGGAAGCAGCCCGCACTCGTTCTTTAACAGAACCCCGCACTCCTTCGCCGCCTCCAATGCCGTCTGATAATCTTCTTCCCGGTCAAATACAGCTTCCGGATGCCGCCCGGGCCTGTATTTATCAATGAACTGCAGAATATGGCGCACTGTCTCGTCCAGCGTAGATTCCGGTAATATGCCGTCCCGAACTGCTTTTACGATTCTCATATCATTTGCCCTGGAACCATCTCCGCCGGGCATCTCCAGATCCAGACCTGCCCCCAGACCTTTTACCCGGTCTTTTACAGCCCCCCAATCCGTTACCACTATTCCGTCATATCCCCAGCGAGCCCTCAGGATGTCAGTAAGAAGTTCTTTGTTCTCCGAAGCAAACGTACCGTTGACTCGGTTATACGAACACATAACCCCGGCCGGTTTCCCCTCCTTGACAGCTTGTTCAAAGCTGGCGAGATAGATTTCATGGAGTGTGCGCTCATCCATGACAGAATCCCCGCTCTGCCTGCGTGTTTCCTGATTATTGGCAGAAAAATGCTTGATACACGCCCCCACTTCCATGCTCTGCAGCCCTTTGATATAGGCTGCCGCCATCTCCGATGACTGGTAGGGGTCTTCGGAATAGTACTCAAAATTCCGGCCGCATAAGGGGCTCCGCTTGATATTCACTCCCGGCCCCAACAGCATTGACACTCCTTCCGCCTGGCACTCCCTGCCAAGTGTTTTTCCGATCTTTCCTGCCAGCTTCCGGTCAAATGACGCCGCCACCGCAGAAGCGGTCGGAAAACAGACAGCCTGAATGCTCTCGTTGATCCCCATATGATCTGCCTTGTCTTCCTGTTTACGCAACCCGTTTGGCCCATCACAAAGCATTTCCGAGGGAATTCCAAGCCTCTCAACTTCTTTTGTGTGCCAAAAATCCATTCCGGAGCATAGAGAAGCCTTTTCCTCCAATGTCATCTGACGGATCACTGCATCAATTTCCATAGCTTTTTCTCCTTTTTTCGTCCATACTTTTTCAATATATTCACGGCCGATGAAATCTGGCGTTCAATATATCTTGTCCTGCCGTAGTCATCCCGTCACGATTACCCTTACCCGCGCCTGATTACGGACCCGCGTAAACTCATCCCCAGGCATTCGGTTTGATGCAGCTTTGATTACCGGGAAATAGGTACCAGGCTTATCATATGTATAAGAATGTGTCACATCCGCCCCGTCTTTTCGAAGGATTATTTTACCTCCTGGCAAAAACGTATCCGACGCGGTAAAATCCCATGCAATCTCTTCAACTTCTCCGCCTCCCTCCGGAACATCAATCCGTGCATTCAGTGTGAACTCTTCCCCTGCTTTCACCTCTGCACGCTCTCTTCCATTTGCCGTCAGGGTAACAACCGGCTGGATTCCTTTTCTTTCCTTTGCGGTTTCTTCGATAACCACCTGTCCTCCATCCATTGTATAGATACTGCTCGGTGCAGGCTCGACTCCCCGTTCTACCCAGTCGCTCAGATCCAAAAGGGCCTGATACAACGCGCCCAAATAGCTTACAATATGCTGATGGTCACCGCCGTTTCCTTCTCCGCAGTCCGTATGCATACAATTTTCCATATACCACAGGCGCATTTTTTCTTCCCCGTCTGTGCCGGTATCGGCCTTCACCAGATTTCGGAACCAGTCGGCCATCCATGGGAATGCGCTTTCATCCATCAGGCTTTCAATGACGATCATTTTGCAGGGAGCATTCCCCTTCTGGACGGACCCGGCTCCCTGATTGGCGATGATTGGGCCGACCAGTACAGGCCTCTGTGGATAAATTGGTTTTCCTTCTTTATCCCGGAACTGATCCCATGCATGATATTCCGGTCCTGGCACCTGATGGCGGTGGAAAGTCTGGAATGCAATATAATCCGAGTTATCCAGAATCACACGGTCCCCTTCTTTTGCCTTATTAAGAAGCGTCTCCAAATCCCGGGAATCTGTCCCACCATCAATGGTGATTGTCTGATCTGTAAGCCGCATCACTTCAAACTGCTCGCCAGACAGAGCACCGTCCAGAAAACGGATCTTCAATCCATACGGATAGCTGTCTTTTCCAGGAAAACGCTCCAGAACAAATATTGGCAACTTCTGTCCGCGGTTCATGGCATGTTTCCACGCTTCATCCACACCATATGCATTATTTTCATCGATCGTATCTGCGACTCCTTTCACCTTCTGGTCCGGGTGCATGATCTTTACGATCCTGCTCTCCATAACAATACGGTCCCGCACCGCGCTGCCGTCAGAGTCTGTTCCCAGATATCCCGGCTGCTCCCAGAAATCTTTGCAGTAAGTCGGGTCGATCATCAGAGAGATTGGCATCAGAACCGGAAGTGCTCCCTCTCCCAATGTGTCATATACGCACCATGTTTTCATTGGGAATCCCAGAAGCTCGGCTTCCCTGAGAGCGGCGGCTTCTTCCTGATTCAGTCCGGCATACGGATCACCACTTCCGCCTGGTTCCATGGCATCCTTAATATCATCCAGCTTATTGCGCAGAATCCGCATTGCATGGGATCTTACCGTGTAGATATAAGGCATGGCCATCTGGGAGCCGATTACGAACGGCACTGCTCCGTCCCAGACATTGGCCGTGTTTTCGATACAGCTGATCGTCTTGAATCCGCCGCCGCTGCCTCCAAACACATAACCGTATGGACGGTGTTCCCCATAAAATCGTACTGCCAATTTCCGTGAGTATTGCGCGCTGCAGGCGCTGGCACGGTATACCAGCGTATGATCCTCCCCGCCGTTTACGATTCCCCCAAGGTTTGTCTCGACCAGATATGCGCCGTGCTTCACTGCAAAGCTGATCTTATCTTCCTCTCCTGTCTGCTGCTGCGCTTCCGTTTCGTCCCCGACAAAGGGAGAAAGGAATTGGAAAAAACGCTGTGTATATGTCTCTTCCGGAGGGAAATAAAAACAAAATCTGGTCAGGGTTCCCTCAAATCCACCATGGATATAATGATGCCTTACAGGCATATTTCTCCATTCATCCACATCTACATATGGTTTCGCGAACTGTTCGTCATGCAGCCCGTCATATGTTACTTTGTTTCCCATAAAGTGATTGCTCCTTTCCTGTAATCAATCTGCAAAGCAGACTGCCTGCTGTCTGCGAAGAAAATTTTTCTAACTGTACGGTTGCAATCCGGAATCTCAGTTTTATGCAATTTATTGCAATAAAACTGAGATTCCGGATTAGCAACCTACTCATGAATTAGCAAAAAACGGCTGCGTTAGCAGACGTATGAGTGCGTCAGCACGATTTTTGCGAATGGATGAGTCGGTTGGAGGCTCTTTAGAGCATCCAACCGTACAGTTAGAAATTTTTTATGCAGGCAATTCCAGCGCCTCATAATGCAGATAAGATCATTTCCACGACCTGATCGATTTCTTCCTCGGTATAGGCCGCTTTCATCTTGTCTTCCATATACATGCGGATCATTGTGGACATATCCAGCATCTGGGTGCCTTCCGGAACGACTGCCTCTGCTTTTCCTTTTTCCTCTTCCGGCTCCCCGCTGGTCATGGCTCCGTACTTTGCCCCAAGTTCCAGCATTCCGCCTGCGATCATTTCCAGAGCCTTTTGCCCATGGATCGTGGCCTCCTCCCAGGACATCGGCTCCAACAGGTTCAGTTCCTGATATGACAGATAATTTTCAGCGCGTTTCAGGAAATCCTGCACATTGCGCTGTCTGGTCCATCCGCACTCTGCTACCGCAAGCATCCGCGGGTACATCTGTTTTTCAATATCTTTGTTGCAAGGGGTCCATTCCGTCCACATCGGCGCCTCAATGCCCAGTACATTTTCAGGCGGCACAGCCACACCTTTTGTCTCAGGCTCGTACATCAATGTTGCACGCATGGGGCTTTCCGCATAAGAGTCGCTGCAGTAGAACCGGTTCATGGAGGAAAGGATGAATTTTCTCCCCTTTTCAAATTCAGGCACCACATAACTGTCTCCGGGCGCCATTTCTTTCCAGTACTGGATAACCGCGTTTTCATCCAAGTCCCCTGCCGCCGCAGATTCATTCCAGACAATCGCCGTTTTTCCATGCTTTTTTGCGTATGCAATCAGCCGCGCTGTAAACCATGTCTGTAATTGCTCATAATTTTCAAGTTTTTCTTCGTCCATCACATAGTTACATGCCGGGCAGTCATGCCATACGGTCTTCGGTGCCTCATCTCCCCCAAGATGGATATAGCGGGAAGGAAACAGTTCAAAAATCTCATCAAGAAGACCGTACAGGAATTGGTACGCTCTCTCATTCCCTGCACAGAAGATCCGTTCATGTACGCCAAACGTGTTTTTTACCTTTAACGGCTCGCCGGAGCAGGTATACTGCGGAAATGCGGACAGTATGGCGCTGCTGTGCCCCGGCAGGTCGATCTCAGGAATCACTTCCACGCCCCGGGCCGCGGCAAAACGAACCACATCCCGGATTTGCTCCTTGGTGTAATACCCTCCGTAATTTTCCCCGGCCTTTGCTTCACCCCGGAGCACCAGCGGGTCTTCCGGTGAGAGCGGCCGGTATGCCCCTTTCTCGTCCAGCCCCGGATACTTCTCACTCTCAATGCGGTAGCCCTGGTCATCGCTCAGGTGCCAGTGAAAATGATTCATCTTGAGCAGGGAAATCTGTTCAATAATCTTCTTTACCTCTTCGATGCTAAAAAAGTGCCTGCATACATCCAGCATCACACCCCTTTGCGCAAACCGCGGCCAGTCCTGCAACTCACAGGCTGGAACAGTCCCCCTGCCCTGCACAAGCATCTGGAAAAGTGTGGTCAGGGCGTGCCGGTATCCCTTTTCCCCTGCCGCCGATATCCGGACATTTTCCTCTGTAATCTTTAATTCATAGGCTTCTTCCTGCATATCTTTCTGTATAAAACAGATGGCCTTCAACGCACCCTTTTCCATACGGAAACTCCCCAGCTTTTCCATACGGCTGACAAAGACCTCCTGAATATCCGGATAGATCTCCTCCATCCCGTAATATTCCGGCATTACAAAAGCTCCTGTACCTTCGGAACACCTTCCGTTAATCTGCGGTATACATTCCATTCTGCCGCCTCCTTTCAACTTCTGCACCATTCTATATGGATGATTCGCCCGTCAAAAGCTCTCATTTCCCTTGCTGGCTAATTTTCCGAATCTCCATGCCACAATATATGTCAAC
>VSNK01000077.1 GCA_009774255.1 Faecalicatena sp. | reverse complement strand
GTATATGATAGAATAAAAGCATTGGACAAATCGGGATTTTTACAGAATAGTGAATCTTGATTACCAGATCAGATAACATTTATGATAATATTTGTAAGAGAAAAAATTGGAGCTGTTTTCTATGTATAAATTTTCTACTAATAAAGAAATAAACTGCACAAAGATAAGAATACGGCGAAAAGACGGAAAATCTATATCTGCGCTTTTACTATCGCCTAAATCCCCAAAAAAGAATGCCCCAGGAATCCTATGGATTCATGGAGGCGGTTATCTAACTGGAATGAAAGAAATGGTTCATATGTCCAGAGCAGTAGATCTGGTAAAAAAATATGGCGCTATCGTGATTTCTCCCGGCTATAGGCTTTCTTTTATAGCGCCATATCCAGCTGCTATAAATGACTGTTACGATGCGCTTTTGTATCTTAAAAAGCATACGGATGATTTGGGGATAAATAAAAACCAGATTATGGCAGGCGGAGAAAGCGCTGGCGGCGGTCTGTGTGCGGCTCTGTGCATGATGGCAAGGGACAAAGGAGAGGTCAATATTGCTTATCAAATGCCTTTATATCCAATGATTGATAACTTTGACACGGAATCCTCAACGGATAATCATGGAAAAGTATGGAATACCAGAAGGAACCACTTGGCATGGAAAATATATTTAAGAAAACATGCCAAAAAAGCTGTATCGCCTTATGCAGCGCCTGCAAGACAGAAGGATTATTCTGGCCTGCCACCTGCATACACTTTTGTTGGCGATGGAGAGCCTTTCTATTCTGAAACCTGTACATTCGTTGAGAACTTAAAAAAAGCAGGCGTAGAAGCTGATATAGATATCTATAGGACAAATATACATGCTTTTGATATGGTAAAGCCTAAGATGCCGCTTAGCCAAAAGGCGGCAATACAGTTTAATGCTCATTTCGAGTATGCTTTGAACCATTATTTTGCATCAAATGAATGAATTAGGAAATCCTGTACAGAACCACTTAAATAATAAAAGGCTATGGTACATGACTTATCCCATAGCCTTTCATTCCCCATATTTTCTTCTGTTATCTGTAATCCCCAATATATAATCGACACTGACATCATACCGTTCCGCCAGTTTCATCAATGCCCATAGCGGTATCTCACGTGAACCATTTTCGTATCTTCTGTATACCCCTTCATGGCACCCTAAAAATTCTGCCACATCTATCTGTCTTAAATCATGGTCTGTCCTTAAATCCCTGATCCTCTTGTAATGCATACTACACCTCACCGTTCGGTTTGATCTATTCTTTTCAATCTTATCATCAGAGTAGGATATTCTACTCAAAACCGTACTATTTGGTTAGGTAAACAGAAGATAAGCGATATTGGAAAATGCCCAAAATATTAAATATAAAACATCCTGTAGGAGAGCATGATACAAAAAGAGTTATGACATAAGAAATTTATGTGCCATAACTCTATTCACCATATTTTCTCCTATTATCTGTAATCCCAAGCATATAATCAACGCTGACATCATACCTCTCTGCCAGCTTCATCAATGCCCATAGCGGTATCTCACGCACTCCATTCTCATATCTTCTGTATACACCTTCATGGCATCCCAAAAACTCTGCCACATCTATCTGCCGTAAATCATGGTCTGTCCTCAAATCCCTGATCCGCCTGTAATACATATTCCACCTCACCGTTTGGTTAGATTTATCCTTTCAAATTCTACCACCAGATGGTATACTTTATCCAAAACCGAACCATTTGGTTAGGAGATTGGAGGTTACGGGAAATGAAGAAAACAGGAATCTTAATTTTATTGTCATGCAGCATGATATGTGGGTGTTCCAAAGAATATATTGAAATGGACATTCTCTCTTCCCACAACACAACATCCGTCAACTGGTATGAGCTGGATATTGATGTCATTGCCGATGAAGATGATGTAGCGGATAAAGAAACATGTTCCAAGGAAATCATACAGCATATCCTTGACAATGATTTCCACAGTACACGCTTTTCATTTGATATAAACGGATATCCTAACAATGTGTCCGTAGATGTATTCACTTCTGAAAAAAATGCACAAAAAGGTAAGAAAGCTTATTCTTTTGAATACGTTACAGAATTTAATACAGAAAACCCTGATGTACAAAATAATATCAAAGACAATCCAGGAGAATTTGAAGTACAATACGAATAAAATATCCCTGATGGCAGGACTCCACTTTGCGACACGATGTCGCAAAGTGGAAAACCATGTGCTTTCAGAAATATCCCCCTTGAATTCCCTGCTCTTTCATTTTCCGGCATAACTCTTCTAATATCCGTTTCCGGCGGTTCTGTATCGTTTTCCGGCTGCATCCAAGAATCTTTGCCGTATCTGTTACCGTAGCTTCCGCAAAATACAGCAGCTCAATCAGCCTGGCGTCCTCTGTGGGCAGACTTTCCAGGACTTCCCTCACTTTATCCCGGCAGATATTACGCAAAACTGTTTCCTCCAATCCCTCTGCCACATCCTGGAAATGCCCTGAACCATTCCCCCGGACCTCTAAGCTGTCCAGACTGCATATGCCATGTTTCCGGTTCCGCTCCTTCTGATACCGCTCCCTGCGCCGTGACCGATACCATTCTAAATAAACCTCCCTGGTCACATCCACTAATGTACCGTCTGCTATCCGCAGCACATAATGATCCCGTTCCTTCGGCTGTTTCCCTCTCATGCCCTGCCCTCCCCACAACATATCCTGTAATCAGGGCAATTCTGAGAAGCCTGATAATTTTTACGGATGCTGCGGACTGCCTGGGAAATCATTGCGGATACCGCCTGCTGGCTGATGCCTAATTCCTTTGAAATCTGCTCCTGCGTTTCTTCCTGCAGGTAATATTTTTGAATGACATATTTCTGCCTTGCCGATAAAATCCCCAATATTTCTGCCACTGTCTCTTGCCTTGTCAAATGCTCTAACATGGATTCCGTCAGGTTTTCCATTGCCAGCCAATCTTCGGATACAGCACTGTAAGAAACATTCCAGCTCCGTTCCTTTTCTTCATGGTTCCGGTTCAGCCGGTCTTCGCCCTCCAGTACAAGCCGCAGATACCATTCCCTGTTTTCAAAAAATTGTTCCGGCAGGATAACCGTCTTTCCATCTGCCAGATATAGATAATCCCTGCATGAGTGAAGTAAAAACACTGTGAAATATTTTTCCACCTGATAAAGCACATAACCGCTCTGATAAGCGGATATTTCCGAATCCAAGCCAAGCCTTTCCTGTGCGATTACCGATCTGGATGTCCTTAGCTGTTTTGCCGTTGGAAGTTTTACTCCAAAATCCGGTACATCCACAATTCGTTTCAATTCCTGCAATGTCAGCATATATAGCCGCCTTTCTGCCCGAAGGCTACGGGCGGCCTGGAAAACTGGCATCACAGGGATTGTCCGATACAGCAGGAAGGCAGTAAAATAACGCTCCCGGCTCACCCGTTTTTTTTAACGGGAGCCAAGAACCCCTTTTACCGCCTTTACCAGTCCATAACTTTATCCTTATATTTTTCTGATAATCCTGGTCTTTTTATCTGCCTTTCTGCTATCCCCCTTCCATCATCGTTTTCTCCTGTGGCTGTTTTCCTTTGATATTTCCAGTGTAACAGCCCTGCCCTCCGTTTACCCCAACATATATGTGGAGATTCCCAGAAAAGGGCAGCATATTTGTGGAACTTCAAGAACTGTGGTAAATCACATCACCTGCATTGCCGCAGTCCATCGACCAATGCCTCCATCGTCTGTAAAACCACCGTCTGCTCACTCTGCTTCAGATGCCGGATGCGGCAGAACATCTTCCGGCACTGCCCCTCCTCCTTCGTCTGGCCGCTTACGCCAAGAAGCTCGTTCGCATCCACGCCGAGTATCTGCACCATTTTTATAAATATCTCTATGGACATCGCAGACTGCCCGCCCTCAATGCGGCTGACGGTGTTGGCGCTGATCCCTGCCTGTTCCGCAACCTTCTCCTGTGACATGCTGATCTCATTCCTCCGGTCACGGATACGGTTGCCCAATTCAATCAAGTCCTGCGACCCTGCACGATTGCCCAATATGCACCTCCTTCCTGGTCTGAATTTTCTCCCGGAACTTTCCGTCATCGTGTCGTAAAGTGCGCAGCCCGCTTTACATCTGCCATTCCGTCAAGCCCTGTCCCCTGACTTTGCGACACCGTGCCGTAAAGCTGGACAACAAAAAAACAGCCGTGTATCAAGCTGTTTTTACGGATTGTTATTCAATTTATGCCTGTATTGCCTGCCCTTTCTGTTTCTTTCTATTTCTTTCTATTTCTTTCAAACGCCAATCACGCCCTGCAAGGCTTCCCAGCCATTTTTTTCACTGTCCATCTGATCACTGCCACGACTGCTTTCACCAGATATACTGCGGCTGCCAGCAACCTCCAGACAAGAACGATCCCTCCAATCACGCCGCCCACAAGAACATTGATAAACAGGATGCCCACCGTGCCGCCAATGTCATAGCCTTTCGGGATAATCCAGAAAAACATCCTATGTATGCCAAATGGAATACCCATGAACCACCACAGGCTCAAATAATTGCACTCCCCATTCTCCATGCACAGCGGACGGAACAATGCCGCCAAAAACAATGCCGATACAACCGGGATTACCACTTTCTTTACAAATTCACTTATTTTCATACCTTCCTCCAATCTGTACCTGCATCCAGTATATCACGCCTGGCACACCGAAACAATTTTATCGCCAATATTCCCCGCACTTTTTCATCCGCTCCCATACAGGTCATGGTTCACTTCCGCCGTGTAATAATTGCTTATGGTCATCGGGGCATTATACAGCGTTGTCAGAAGATATGCCTTGATATTTCCCACCTTCGTCGTATTTGCGCCCAGGCAGGTAAGGATATACTCAATATGCTCATGGTTCAGCTTCATAAACCGGTTCTTGACAAGCGCCGCCGGCTTTTCCACTCCTGCAACCCGCACTGTGCCATTGTCCGGCAGCATCATCACTTCCACCATCAGCTCCACCAGTTCATCCACATCTTCCCTCCGGTGATAACGTCCGTCCTGAAAACACTCGTAAGATATGTGTTCCCGGATGATGTCTCGGTAAGCATTCATCTCTCCCATCACATCCGGCTCTGTTCCTGGGATAGATGGATTAGACAGGATAGGATTGGGATGGATAGCAGACACACCGGATTCAGGATCATTAAGATCAGGCTTACTACACTCCGTTTCACTAAATTCAGGCTTACTTAAATCAGTCTTGTTAATATCAGTCTTATTAGATTGTGATTTTGGAAATTCTTGAATTGTGATTCCCACCATTCCAGAAGTATGATTTTCACCATTCTTGAATTGTGATTCTGGAGATTCTTGAATTGTGGTTTTCATCATTCCTGAATTGTGATTTTCACCATTCTTGAATTGTGATTCTGGAAATTCTTGAATTGTGGTTTTCACAACTCTTGAATTGTGATTTTCACTATTCTGTGCATTTATAGGCGTTCCACCCTGTTTTTCCTCTCTTTCCTTGTCCTCTGTCTGCCGGATAATGAAATTTTTCACGTATATGACATTCGGCTTTCCAAGCCCCAGGCGTTTCTTTTCAATCAGTCCAATTCCTTTATCTGCATCCAGTTCTTTCAGAAGCCTTACCGCTTTTTGTGTACCACAGTTCATAAGCTCTGCAATTTCTTCCACTGTAAAAATGATATACACCCTGTCCTCTTCATCAAACCACCGGTTCTTTATGCTAAGGCTCATACGGTCTAATAAAAGACCGTATAAAACCTTCGCTTCACAAGAGAGAGACTTGAAGCATTCTGCAGTGAACAGAACCTTCGGAATCCGGTAAAACGTGTACTGCTCCGCTTCCATGCCCCGATAATAATCAAACTGTAATTCCTGCATCCGTTGTCCCTCCCTCCTTCTGCTTCCATTCCTCCAGAAGTGTATAGATCACATCCTCAATCTGCTCTTTGGAATATTCCGTCGGGAAATAATTGCGGATTCTCTTTGCGGAAATCGTCACATTCACATTTTCCTTCTCTTTCCGGATTAAAACCGCATATACATTCCCTTCCGTCAATTCCCCTGTTTCACTGCTTTCCTTTAGCTGTTCTGCCTGCGCTTTCGATGGGAATATGCCGCTGTTGCCGATGGCGTCCACAACCCATGCCTGTTCTTCTGCTTTCAGATAAGACAGTTTCTCCCCGACCACCATAGGGATTTTATTTTCATCCACATAATCCATCAGTTCTTCCACCAGTTCCGACAGCCGGATATAACGCTGCACCGTCCTCCCGCTGTCCCCGGCAGCTTCCCCGATGGCATCCGCAGTATATTTCTCCCCTTTGCTGCCCTGGTGCTTCATTGCTTCGTATTTCATCCGATATGCCTTCGCCTTCTCACTTGGCAGGATGTCCTCCCTCTGGATATTCGTATCGACCATCAGGACTACTGCTGTATCATCATCCATTTCCCGGATAATGACAGGCATTTCCGTAAGTCCGGCAAGCTCACAGGCCCGCCACCGTCTATGCCCTGCAATAACCTCATAGCCGCCTTCCGGATGCGGCCGCACAATCCCCGGCATCAACACGCCATACTGCTTTACGCTTTCCACCGTTTCCTGCATTTTTTCATCATCCAATACCCGGAACGGATGGCCTTTAAACGTATGCAGCTCACTTAGGGGAACGGAAGTGACCGTTTCGCCCGTTTCATCTATGCCAAACAAATCATCAAAGCTGTTCAGCTTTACCTTCTCTGCGCTCTTACTTTTCATCCGCAAGCACCTCCTGTGTCAGTGAATGGTAGCCGCCTGCCACAATCCCCTTTGGATCATGAAGATAGATACTTTTCCCCTCTGCCGTGGTTTCCGCAGCCTTTACAGATAACGGGATGCAGTTCTCAAAAATATGTACTCGGTTCCCATATACCTCCCGGATCTGCGCTGAAATGTCCCTTGCGAAGTTTGTCCTCCGGTCTACCTTTGTCAGCAGAATCCCCATAATGTCAAGTGCCGGGTTCAGCTTTCTGTGAACCCTTCCAATCGTCTTTATAAGCTGTTGAAGCCCTTTAACCGGGAGATATGCCGCTTCTACCGGGATCAGTACGCTGTCTGCCGCTACAAGGGCATTTATCGTGATCATGCCAAGCGATGGCATACAATCAATAATCGCAAAGTCATACTCCCCTTTTACACTGTTCAGATACTGTCGAAGTATCGTTTCCCTGCTCATAACATTTACCAAGGCCGTTTCCAAGCCTGCCAGTTCGATATTTGCCGGGATAAAATCAATCCCTTCCTCATGGTGGATAATGCCCTCACCTAACTCTGCATCCTCGTCGTTGATTACCTTTTCCATGATGTTCACTAACGTCACATCCAGCTCGTCCGGCTCCGCAATCCCCAGGCTCACCGCCATGCTGCCCTGCGCATCTGCCTCTACCAACAATACTTTCTTGCCTGCCCTGGCAAGCCCAATCCCTAAATTCACACACGTTGTAGTCTTGCCGACTCCGCCTTTCTGGTTTGCTACTGCGATCACTCTGCACATATATACTTTCCTCCTGATTCTCCAATCTATTTTTCTGTTCTTTCCACTTCCGCATATACACGGAAATACTTATTTGTCCCTTTGTTTGCAAATGGTTCCGACACTTCTTTCACATCCACGCCTTCATGCCGCTCCAAAAGCCGCCGGAACCAGTGAAGGTCTTTCTTTGTCCCCTGCATCCTGATTTTAAGCATATAAATCCTCCATATCCACGTAAAAACAGTATTCCGGATAGCGGAGCTTGACTGCCTCCCAAAAGTATCTGGCATAGCCGCAGCAGAATAAATCTTCCACTGTATAACAACGGAACTCCTTTAATTGTTCCTCCGCATCCTCCGTATCATAGACACTTGGCGTTCCATTACAATAGAGGTTAAATGCCATCCGTACAATCTTTGCGCTTCCGCTGGTCTGCCATCCTTCCCGCAGGCATTCCGTTTTCACGCATCCTGTTTTAAAATCATAAATTCTGTTCACATTTACCCTAGTATCCTGACCAATCCCCAGGCAGTACACCAATGCTTTATGGTATACATCCTGGTATCTGCATTTCTGCAGGTACTCCTTATAAAAATCCTTATGTTCTTTGCTCTTGAAAGTAATTGTGCGAGTATCTTTGTTTCCTGCACCTTTCGCTGTATTCGCTGCCATAGCTTGTCCTCCATTTTGAAATACTTGGGAGCTACACTCCCAAACCCTTGTGGAATCCGTGCTGCCAGTTACCCAAAATACGGCTAACTGGCAACCCGGATTTGCTTTCCTGTACCAGTACATCCATGTTATAATTTCTTTGGGCAGAAAATAGTTTCCTATCCCATTTCGTAACGTTACTTTATCCAGATGTAGAAAATCTGTAGACATGAAAAAATAGGACTAAATAAAGCCTCTATAGTTCAAGGTCTTTATTTAGTCCTATTATAAATCAATCATATGCGATCACATTTACCGGAATCAACTGCAGCGATGAGATATTCAGTATCAGAAACGTACACATCTCATTGCTCGCAATTCCCCGCTTTCTCACCGGCCCGGGCAGCCTGCCTGCCCTTCTGTCCTCCTCCAGCTTCCCGAGTTCCTCCATGGCCTTCAATCCCGCCGGGGTAGCCGCCCACCCCAGCCCCAGAAAATTGGAAATAAAATTTACTGCAATATGCTCCTTCGCCGGATGCCCCTCCGGAATCTCCGGAAATAAAAATCTCAGCAGCGGCCCCATCTTCTTAGATGCCAGTTCGATCACTCCAGCCTTCGTAGCAATCTCCATGATCCCTACCCAGAAGGACATGACCCCCATCATCGTAATACACAACGTCACCGCCTCTTTCGCCGAATCCAGCGCCTCATTGGTAATCTCCGGCATCTTTCCGTTAAACGCGCCGAAGATAATCCCCACTATGATCATACCTGCCCAAAGATAATTCATAAAAAATCTCCATTCCGCCGCCAAATCATCGGCATAAATATCCTGCAATAATTTATATCTGCTTATTCCCCTCACAGATACGTGCGCAATCCCATGAAAAATGCCTGTTTTACTCCGTCAACTCATCCATTTTCCCCATATATTTTTCCACCAGTTGAAATGGTGCCGGTCCTGTCATCAGCACATCTTCATGAAATTCCTTTTGCGAAAATTCCGTTCCTCTCTCCGCCGCGTACTGCTTTTTCAATTCCAGAAATTCCACATAACCCAGATAATATTTCACATAATTTCCCGGCGAACCAATAATCAAATCATAAATCCGGTTCACAGTCCCCACATCCTGAATCCCATAATTTGAAAAAAATGCCATCGTATCAGTCCTGCTCCACCCTTCATAATGAATTCCAATGTCAGCCAGTGTATACAATCCCAAAATAATCGAACTGTTTTTCTGCAGAATTGTAGCCTGCTCCTTCGTGATCGGCGCCAAATAATAACTGCACATCTCCGCATAAGTTGCCCAGCCCTCCACATAACCGCCGGTGTTGAACATACTGCGCACCGGATCCGGATTCGTTCCCGCATAATACACATTTTGATACAAATGTCCCGGAAATCCCTCATGCGCAAGGGTCGTAAACAATGTCATGGGATTTCCCATATGAGCCTGATTGACATAGATCACATTTTCCTTATAGCTGTCGATTGCCGGAATCATATAAAAAGCCGGACTCAGATTTCCCTGCAGAGCCTCCGGCACATATTTCACACTGACCGTAGTTTCCGGTGCCGCAGGAAATGTTTTCGAAATTTCTTTTTTCAATCCATTCAAAATACTGATCGGATTCGCCGTATCCATAGCTGCCGCCTCATGCGCCAGCTCCGGATTTCCAATCAAAGCCGCCGCTTCCTGAGAAACATCCCTGTCCTGCAGCACATTTTCCTCCAATCCATTTTCTCCCTGCTGCATACCTCCCTCATCTTTTCGGACATCCCCTCCATTTTCCTCTAATCCATTTTCTCCCTGCTGTGTACCTCCCTTATTTTCCTGTCCTCCAATTTCCCCTCTTCGTGCATTCCTCTCTGCCTCCGTAATTCCCAGGACCCGCTCCATTGCTTCCAGATCCTCCACAATCTGTCTCTGCGTCAGCCATTTTATATCCATCACAGACCTTTCAGATCCGGTAGAAACTCTCACCACCTGTCCGTAATATTCCTTCCCTTCCGGAAAATAACAAAGCCCAAGCTCATTCTGTCCTGTTCCCATCAGCTTCTGCACCGCCGCGGAAAGACTGCTGTACGCCGGAAGCACATAACTGTTAAGCATCAACGCATTTTTCTGGATATAACTGCTTTTCTCCTTCTCGGTAAGTCCCCTCAGCCGCTCAATCCGCTCCACAAAAGTAGAAATCAGATAATTCCCTTCCCCCATATTCATAAATACCTGACACTGCTCAATCACCTGCCTTGCCGCGGTATCCGACATGAACAACCCCGCATCTGACTTCGCCTGCTCAAATTCAATCAAAGACTGAAAATAATCCGGCGTTATTTTCATCAGATTCAGATAGACATCCACATCCTCAATTTCATAAAACTGATATTCCGACAGCAATACCGGAAGCTGCGTATGAATCCCGCTGACCGTCCCCAAAGGCTCCTCATACAGATTAAATTCCGCATTTTCCTTCATCCTCTCCATATAATAATCCAGGACATCATAAGTAAGCCGATTTGAGACAGACAATTTTTCATAGTCAAATGCTTCTAAAACTTGCTCTATATTTTCCGCCGAAGCCATCACTCCTTTTTCGTCTGTTTCAAATGCCCCAAACGTAACCGGCATTTCCTCAATGCCAAACTTTTTCGGATCCCGCAGAGTATAATGCAGACTAATCGTATTCGAGGCCGTTTCCTGACAGAAAATTTCATGTGTAAATTTCTGAAACGACAAATTTTCCTTTTCCGCCGTCCGTCTCTGACACCCTGCCAGAGAAAAAGAAATCAAAACACCCGCACAAAGAACAAAGAAAAGTCTGCCGGCGGATTTTCCCCGATTAGATATGTATTTTTGAAATATAGACATAAGTACTCCGAGATTTTATTTTGATTTATATTTATGCCCCCGCCGAAATTGTTATTCCGTACAGACAAACTGTATTTTTATAGTGAACACCAAAATAATTTGTCACTCACTATAACTATTTATTAAGAAGTTGTAGAAAAATAAGTATAATAATGGAATAGACAGACATCTAACCGTCATAATTATAAAAGAGAAATATGACTGTTCAGAAAGAGGTTTTCAATGCAGCTATTCCTGTACATATCCGATTTTATTGTTCCCTTCATGATTCTTGCGATCGTAAGCTACGGCATTTTGCAGGAAATCAATGTATATGACAATTTTATCAAAGGAGCACGCAGCGGTTTTCTCACCGTCATCAAGATCATGCCTACGCTCATCGGCCTGATGGTAGCCGTAGGGATTCTGCGCGCCTCCGGATTTTTAGATTTCATTTCCTCTATCATCGGACATTTCACAGCCCGCATCGGCTTTCCCGGAGAGCTTGTTCCCCTCTCCATCGTAAAAATGTTTTCCTCTTCCGCCGCCACCGGCCTTCTTCTGGACATTTACAAAGACTCCGGCACAGACTCCCTGTGCGGATGGATCGCATCCGTCTCCATGTCCTGTACAGAGACTATTTTCTACACAATGAGCGTCTACTTTATGACCGCAAAAGTCACAAAAACCAGGTACACCCTGCCCGGTGCACTGATTTCCACCCTTGCAGGACTGGCAGCAAGCGTTGTTCTGGCATTATTACATTTCAAGAGTTAGTTACAGTTCACGGCCTAACCGGCCGCGAACTGTAACGCATCCAGCCCATTGAAAAGTCGCCTGACGGCGAGGGGCTGGATGCCTCAAACCGCAGCTTTACTGGCCGGATACCTTGCAGCATAGTGCAAGGCACCGTGAACGGTAACAAGAGTTAGGTTACAGTAACTCTTGTACACCTGTTGTTAGTATGATACAATAAAAATATATAAATCCAAAAGATATCCCTCTAAAAACAAAAGGAGGACTTCCACTATGTCCAGCATAACATTTAAAAATCTCAACAAAACCTATCCCAACGGATTTATTTCTGTAAAAGACGTTTCTCTTTACATTGAAGATGGGGAATTTGCCACATTTCATGGTCCGAGCGGATGCGGAAAATCTACGATATTACGTATGGTCGGAGGACTAGAAGATATTACCTCAGGTGAGATCTATCTGGGAGAAGTTCTGCTGAATGAAGTCCTGCCGAAGGATCGCCGCCTCGCCATGGCCTTTCAGAATTACGCGCTTTATCCTCCCCTCAACGTATATGAAAATATAGGACTCGGACTCACATTGCGCGATTTTCCGCACAATATCATTGACAGCCGTGTAAAAGCAGCGGCAGAATTTTTAGAAATTCCTTCCATATTAGATAAAAGAATCCGCTCCATCTCTGAAGCGGAAAAGCAAAAAACAGCCCTCGCCCGGGCCATTGCATGTCATCCGGAGGTCTTTCTTGTGGATGAAGATTTTTCAAGGGGGAATGCTCATCGCCATGCCGAGATGCTGCATGATATTCTCCGCATCAACAAAGAGTTAAAGATTACCACCCTTTACATAACCAACGACTATCAGGAAGCCATTCGTCTGAATAAAAAAATTATATTTATAAAAGATGGAGAAATTATATCGACCGAAGAACCTGCTCTCTGAAATACCGAAAGCCCTATATCCACGGAATAAAGAATTTCGCCTGTGAATCTCACGCCTGCGGCGGCCGCGGTGCGGCATTTGCCTTGTAACGCCGCAGTGCGATCTCTGCCTTATACAACATTGCACATCCACCTTTTCGCCGCAGCCGCCTCTCTCATAGATTTGCCAGAAAACGATAGATCTCCCGCTTCGGCACTCCCCGATCCTTCGCGACTTTTTTCATTGCCTCTTTTTGTTCCATTCCCTGATCAAGGTACACCTGCATATGCTCCTCTATGCTCAACTTCTCCCAACGAGATTTCTCCTCCGCGTCCAATTCCTCCCGGCTCTTTCCGGCAATCACCAGAACACATTCCCCTTTCGGCTCATGTTCCTCATAAAAAGCCCCCGCCTCCCCCAAAGTCGTAAGAAATGCGGTCTCATGCCGCTTCGTCAGTTCCCGGCACACCGTCACCCGGCGCATTTCTCCCAGATGCTCCGAGAGCAGCTTCAGCGTCTTCACCAGACGATGAGGTGCCTCATACAAGATCATCGTCCGAGTCTCCCGTTCCAATTCCTTCATGACCTGCAGCCGCTCTTTTTTATCCGCCGGAAGAAATGCCTCAAAGGCAAATCTCCTTGTTTCCAGTCCCGATATAGTCAAAGCCGTAATACATGCTGCCGGACCTGGAAGTGAAGTTACGGTAATACAAGCCTCATGGCACATTTTTACCAATTCTTCTCCTGGATCCGATATTCCCGGCGTTCCCGCATCCGTAATCAATGCAATACTTTCCCCGCTGAGAAGCCTTTCAATCAGCTTCCTTCCCTTCTCAAACTTGTTATACTCATGATAACTGGTCATAGGCGTCCGTATCTCAAAATGATTCAAAAGCTTGATGCTGTTTCGTGTATCCTCCGCGGCAATCAGATCCACTTCCTTCAATATCCGAATAACCCGAAAGGTTATATCCTCAAGATTGCCGATCGGCGTAGCACACAAATATAAGATTCCTGACATACTTCCCCCTCTCATTTTTCTACAACTGCTTAGGCACTTAGGAACAATTTCTTGCACAAGCCCCACTTCTCCTTTTCGCCGTACATAATCATCGGCGGCTCAATTACAACACCGCAAGTTCCCCGGCCATGACCTTACCGGCTAATACATGATCACCGGCGGTTCAATCGTAACCCGGGATTTTCCTCCTTTCATCCCTTCGATCAGAACCATAGTCGGCTCCTTATCCACATAAGGATGCACAAAACGCAGCCTCTTAGGTTCAATTTTATACCGGCACATCATATTCAAAATCTCCACCAGACGGAACGGTTTATGTATCATATAAAACCTGCCCTTGCTCTCCGGCAATATCCTGGCGCTCTCCCGCAAAATATCCTCCAATGTACACAGCACCTCATGCCTGGCAATCGTTCTGGCATCCGTCATATTTTCCAGGCCATGCTGCCCCCGCATATAAGGCGGATTTGTCGTAATGACGTCAAAAGAGGCCGTTTTGAAAATCTCCGCCGCCTCTTTGATATCTCCTGTAACTATATCGACTTTTTCCGAAAGATGATTGTACCGTACACTTCGCCTTGCCATGTCCGCACTCTCTTCCTGTATCTCCAATCCGGTAAAATGCTCTCCCCTGGTCTTGGCCTCCAGCAAAATGGGAATCACGCCGGTTCCTGTCCCCAAATCCAGCACGCGCTCCCCCGGCTTCACCTTCACAAAATCCGTCAAAAGAACCGCATCCACACCAAAACAAAATCGTTCCGGATTCTGTATGATCTCATATCCGCAAAGCTGCAGATCATCCAGACGCTCTCCGTCCTTTAACAATATATCCGTCATTCCTTCTCCAACTCCCCAAGTTCCTTCAGCTCTTCCTTAGAAACCTTCTGCTTCCTGCGCCTCGGCTTAAAACGAAGTTCATCCACATGATATTCCCTGATTTCCTTCTCATCATTCTCCAGATTCACGACCACCTTCACCAGCCTGCGCAGAACACTTAAGGAATGCACCGTTCCCTTCAATCCTTCCGGAGTAGTCACAAAATCTCCCACCGACGGAAGATGATTATTCAATTCTTCATAAATTTCCTGCTCGTTGTTCAGACAACACATCAGCCTTCCGCATACCCCTGAAATCTTTGTCGGATTCAGAGACAGATTCTGCTCCTTCGCCATTCGAATCGAAACTGCGGAAAATTCCGCCAGATAAGTACTGCAGCACAGCGATCTCCCACAGATTCCAATGCCGCCCCGAATCTTCGTCTCATCCCGTACCCCGATCTGTCTCAGCTCAATCCTTGTACGGAACACCGACGCCAGATCCTTCACCAAATCCCGAAAATCAATCCGTCCGTCCGCCGTAAAATAAAACAACACCTTATTATTGTCAAATGTATACTCCGCATCAATCAGTTTCATTTCCAGTTTGTGCTTCTGGATTTTCTCCTGACATATCTGAAATGCTTCTTTTTCTTTCTCCTTATTCTTCTCCACGGTCCGCCTGTCCTGCTCCGTCGCAATCCGGATCACAGATTTCAACGGCTGAACCACCTCTTCGTCCTTTACCTCCTTCGGGCCGGTAACCACCCATCCATACTCCACACCCCGGGCAGTCTCAACGATCACATAATTTCCCCGCTCGATCTGCAGCTTTCCGGGTGAAAAAAAATAGATTTTACCTGCCGCCCGGAAACGCACACCAATTACTATTGTCATACTATAAATTCTCCTTATAATACCTGCTGTCCCCAATAGTCACCAAGAACTCTAACTAATCCGGCCGATTATAACTGACCTGTTATGATCAGCCTGTTATAACCGGCCTGTTGTACTAATTTTCTTTAACTGTCAGCAGCAGCAATTCCATTGTCAGTTCAAAATTAACGTTTGCATTCAATCTGGCCTTTGCCTTTTCGATAGCATTCAATATCACTTCCACACCTTCATAAGAACTCTTATTTCCCCGCTGCTTAATATATTTTAACTGATCCGAAAATACAACTCTGTCCACGCTCAAAGTCGCCTTATAAATCAATACATCCCTGTACCATATGGAAATCATATCCAAATAATCATTGATATCTAACTTAAATTCCGTACACTTTTTTACCGCCTTCATCAGATCTTCCGTCTCCATCTCATCGATATTCCGCAGTAAATGTACCACCTCTTCCTTGATCTCGTTAAAATGCTCGGAAGTTGCAAGTGAAATAGCCTTTCCCATATTCCCCTGCGCAAACGCCACACAAATATCCGCCTTATAGTCCGGGATCTCCATCTGCTCCATCAGATATTTTTTTATAAGCTGATCTTTAATATTACGCAGCTTCAGGATCACACATCTGGACCGAATCGTAGGAAGCAAAGTCTCCGCATTTTCCGTCAAAAGTATGATCACCGCATACTCCGGAGGCTCTTCTATCGTCTTAAGAAGCGCATTCTGCGCCTGTACACTCATCTTGTCCGATTCCGGGACAATATAAATCTTATACTGACTGGAATAAGGCCGGATCACAATATCATTATTCAATTGACTTCTGATATCTTCTACACTGATTGTTGCCGGCTTCTCATGCCTTACATAAATAATATCTGGCTGGTTGCCGCCCATTGCCTGCCTGCAGGACCGGCACTTTCCGCATGCCTCCCCACGCTCCTCTCGGTTTTCACACTGCAGAGTCATCGCAAAAAAATCTGCCAGAAGCCTTTTTCCTGACCCCCGTTCTCCGTTCAGAATATACGCATGAGAGACCATATCAGAAGCTGAAACATTTTCTATATATTGGATCAGATTCTTATGTCCGATAATTTCCTTAAACCCGCTCATTTTATCACCCGCTGCTTCTAAGATTATTTCAAGTAAAATAACGTGACTGCTATAAGTATAACATATAATTTATCTTTAACATACTTTTTTATAAATATTATTTGAAAAAAATGCGCGGCCTAAATCTCAATTTTTATGTGCATCCTCTTGGCCAATCAACGTAGTGTCCGTTCGAGGTATGATGTAAAACCGCATTCTGTCAGACCGTGAGATCTTATATAATGGCAGATTTCATCCACACAATTCTCAAAATTTATATTTTGAAACCGCATTTTAATTCCTGCCGTTTCCAGATTTTCCTCCGAAAAATCTTCACAATCCGCCAGAAAGCGCCTGCACATTTCCGCATAATTGGGACAGAACTGCCCTCTCTCTCGCTCCACTGCCCTGGAAAGCCTCAGCCCATCTTCCACCTCCACATAAATCGGAACCACCTTTTCCTCCCCAAAATAAACTCTCATCGACGCATAAGATTCCAAAGTACCAATCGCAAGATAATCAAATTCCTCCGGATCGATTTGCCCGTCATCCGCCGTAAAATACGTCCATATTCCACATTTAGTATCATAAGAGCGCTGTTCAATCACACGCTTTTTTTCCTGCAGCATCCGCAGAAACTCTTCCCCAACAAAATGATATTCCACCCCCTCCGTTTCATGTTCCCGAATCGGCCTTGTTGTATATAGCACAATCTCCTTCAATTCCGAAAATCTCTTTTTCAATTCCTTAAAAATAGAATCCTTCCCTGAAGCACTTTTCCCCATAATATAATAAATTTTTCCCATATTTCTATTTCCTTAGTCCATGAAATATATGATCCGTCCATGAAAAACTCTCTTCCCTGTCAGTCAATTTTCCGAATCTTCTTTTAAAATTCTACAGTCTTTATATATCCTTCTTTTTCCAAACCTTCCACTTGAAATCCCGTTTTTCTATACGTCTGGAACAGAGCAATCACTTCTTCTGATATTTTTTCCCCCGGAACAATCAAGGGAATCCCCGGCGGATAGATATACGCATACTCCATAGAAACCTTTCCCTGGCAGCATTCCCATGGAAGTACTTTAAGCCCTTCCTTATGTTTTCTGCCCATCTGTTCTATCTCTGCCGGTGAACATATCTGTTCCATTTTGGGCAACCCATATACAATCCCCTGTTCGGCCTCTGATAGATACCGTTCAAATAAATGCTTTTCCTCACACAGGCTCCTGTCAATTTCCTGCAAAGCCTGTACAAGTCTCACAAATCCCTCTTCCGTATCCCCCACGGACGTCATGGCCAGCACATAAGAACCGGCAGCCATCTCCATCTGCAAATGATATGTTTCCAACAGTTCTTTATACAATTGCTTTCCGGAATATCCGGTTCCTTTTACTGAAATTAAAATCTTCGAAAAATCAAAATTCTCTGTTTCTATTAATCTCAGATACCTCATTTTTTTTAATTCATCTCTGGTTTTTCTCAGCAGCGCAGTATAATGTTCAAACGCAAGAGCGCTTTTTTCACTATCCAGCCACCTCATACACGCGTCGATTCCCGCCATCAGAATATAAGAAGGGCTACTTGACTGCAACATATGCAGATATCTTTTTATCCTATCCCGATCGACAATCTCACCATTCATATGAATCAGCGCCGACTGCGTTAAAGCTGGCAATGTTTTGTGAATACTGTGAATAACTATGTCCGCTCCCTTGGTATTTGCATTTTTCGGAAAATAAGGATCAAATCCAAAATGTGCTCCGTGTGCCTCATCAACAATCAAAGGAATTCCATATTGATGTGTAATATCCGCAATCCGAGCCACATCAGATATTACGCCGTCAAAAGTAGGGGAGGTGATGACAACCGCCCGGATTCTACATCCCCCATCGGACAAAGCCTGATTCCTCTCCAGAAGCTTTCTGACCTCTTCCGGATCAATCTCCCCGTTCAGTTCCCCTTCTCTCCTTGGGTATACATAGACTGGCCGCAGTTCGTTCATATACACTGCGTGATATACCGACTTATGACAATTTCTTGCTATGAGGATTCTATCTCCCTTCTGTGTAACTCCTAATATTGCGCTTAATATCCCCACAGTACTCCCATTGACCAGAAAGCATGTCTCGTCCCCACGAAATAACTTCGCCGCTTGCTCCTGAGCTTGTTTTAAAATTCCCCTCGCATGATGCAGATCGTCAAATCCTTCTATTTCCGTAATATCAATTTCATAAGGAAGCCCCGCCCCTGTCACAGATGGATTCCTCTTATGTCCCGGCATATGAAATCCATAATAATCCGAATTCTCGTAGCATATTAATCTTTCATATAAATTATCCATACATTTCTCCATTCTATATTTATTTCCGGATATTAACCTCAAAAAAATTTTACTGCTTTGCTGCAAAAACAAATGAAAAAAATACCGACTAATCGGTATTTTATGTATAAAAAAATGCCCAGAACCGGAATCGAACCAGTGACACGAGGATTTTCAGTCCTCTGCTCTACCAACTGAGCTATCTGGGCATATGACCTATATGGCCATGAGTTGCGGGGGCAGGATTTGAACCTGCGACCTTCGGGTTATGAGCCCGACGAGCTTCCAGACTGCTCCACCCCGCGATATTCAATTTTTAATTATAACAAAGCCGATGATCGGACTCGAACCGATAACCTGCTGATTACAAATCAGCTGCTCTGCCAATTGAGCCACATCGGCAAGCTAACTGCTTGCACGTCATTACATGATACCCACAAAGGGTACATGTAATTCCTCATGCAAATTATCTATATAACAAGCCTCTCGGCTGATGGATGGAGGTGGATTCGAACCACCGAAGCAACTTGCAACAGATTTACAGTCTGCCCCCTTTGGCCACTCGGGAATCCATCCGTTTTTCTTAATGGGGCCTATAGGGCTCGAACCTATGACCCTCTGCTTGTAAGGCAGATGCTCTCCCAGCTGAGCTAAGACCCCATAACGACCCAGAAGAGACTCGAACTCTCGACCTCCGCCGTGACAGGGCGGCGCTCTAACCAACTGAGCCACTGGGCCATATTATCCTTAAGTGCAATGCACCTTCAAAACTACACACGAAGAATCTCTCTATCCTATCCTTACTGCTCTTCCTTTGAGCAACAACCACCTC
>VSNK01000076.1 GCA_009774255.1 Faecalicatena sp. | reverse complement strand
TATTGTTTGATGAATCTATAAAAATAAAAGAAGATAAGATATCGGATGGAATGACAGCCGGGTATTTCAGTGCGATACCGGATGTTGATGAGATCGGAGGGTTTCCGGCCATTTGTAAATATCAGAAGGCGGAGATCATATATAAAATGATTTTGAGCCTCTATGCGGAGAACTTGTCAGATGTAAAACTGAAAAAAAGCAAAACAGAAATGAGGGTCGTATTGTTCACATCCGTCCAGGGAGGCAGCGGGACAACGACGGTTGCCGCGGCATATGCGATGCAGATGGCTGCAAAGAAAAAGAAACCATTTTATCTAAATCTGGAGAAATTTGGAGATTCCAATTTGTATTTTCAGGGAGACGGTAAACTAAGCTTTTCAGATATTATCTATTCTCTGAAGAGCAGAAAAGGCAATCTTATGATCAAGCTGGAAAGCGCGGCTCAGACAGATCCTTCCGGGGTAGACTTTTTTGGCTCCTGCAAAAATGCTTACGATATGTTCGAATTGTCTGATGATGAAGTTCGAATGCTCATCCAGGGAATTTTGCAGTCTGCAAAATACGAGGAGCTTGTGATCGACCTGTCCGGTGAAATGACGGAGCGTATGGTCATGCTGATGAAAGACTATGCGGACCGAATCGTATATGTAACGGATGGGAGTGCGGCAGGCAATGGAAAATTTGAGCGTTTTTGCGAAGCGGCCAGAGTGATGGAACAGAGGCAGGAATGTGAAATATTGCGGAAAACCTGTCTTTTGTATAATCGTTTCAGTTCAAGGAACGGCGGCCAGCTTGAAAAGACGGCTGTTTCTGTCGCAGGCGGGATTCACCGGTATGAAGGAATCAGCGGAAGAAAGCTGGCAGAAAAGATTTCAAAGATTGATGTTTTCGGCAAAATATAAGGGACTGTGGAAGAATAACAGGAACAAATGGAGCAGGCTGTTTTTACCTAGTATAAACCGATTTAAATACCTTTCTGTTTCACTGAGGATGCTTTTTCGAGAGTGCATGTGTAAAAACGCAGGCGTAGCGGGCTACGCTGAGGCTTTTACACATGTGCTATCGGGAAAGCAGACCAGTGAAACGTAAGGTTATTTAAATTGGGTTATACTAGTATCAAGACGGGAGGGCGGCATGACAGAAGAAAAAAAGTCACAGGTCGTAAAAAAGCTGCGGCAGATCATTTTTGATAAATACAATTTAAACCAGATTGATAATGATGCTCTGGAGGATGTGATTCAACAGCTTGTCATTGAGGAGATCAGGGATGCTTATATCACAATCGAAGAGCGAGTCGATATTACGGAGCGGATTTTTGATTCTATCCGCGGCCTTGGGCTTTTGGATTCCATTATAAAAGACGATCAGATCACGGAAGTCATGATCAACGGGCCGGAGGAAATATTTGTAGAAAAGGCCGGTGCGCTCTATAAATTGGATCAGGCGTTTGATGATGAAAAACAATTGGAGGACATTGTACAGAAGATCGTGGGGCAGGCAGGAAGAGAAGTGAACCAGGCAAATCCCATTGTGGATACGAGATTACCGGACGGCTCCCGTGTAAATGTGGTGCTGCCGCCCATTTCTCTGAATGGCGCGACAGTGACCATACGAAAATTTTCCAAAACACCGATGACCATTCAGCAGCTTTTAAAATACGGTTCGATCACCAGGGAAGTGGCACATGTTCTGGAACTTCTTGTGAAAGCGAAATACAACATTTTTATCTCAGGCGGAACCGGTTCAGGGAAGACGACCTTTCTAAATGCGGTATCCCACTATATTCCTCATGACGAGCGTGTCATTACGATTGAGGACTCGGCGGAGCTCCAGATTGAGGGAATTGATAACCTTGTGAGGATGGAAACGAGAAATGCCAATGCGTCCGGAAGCGGCGCGGTCATGATCCGTGATCTGATCAAGGCATCGCTGCGTATGCGTCCGGAGAGGATTATCGTAGGGGAGGTACGAGGCGGGGAGGCTCTGGATATGCTCCAGGCCATGAATACAGGCCACGACGGTTCTCTGAGCACTGGCCATGCCAACAGTACAAGAGATATGCTGAGCCGCCTGGAGACCATGGTGCTCCAGGGCTCGGAGGGACTGCCCCTGGAAGCGATCCGGCAGCAGATTGCCTCTGCGGTGGATGTGATCATCCATCTGTCACGGCTTCGAGATAAGACGAGAAAAACGATGGAGATCAGTGAGATAACAGGATATAAAGACGGAGAAATCGGGATCAACCCAATTTACCGTTTTGTGGAAGATGAAAACTCCACTCTGGAAAAAGTGTCCGGCAGGCTCATGCGTACGGAAAATCCATTCCAAAATGATTACAAACTGAGACTATCCGGGATTAAAGAGGTGATATGACGATGGTCGCCAAAAAGAAGAAACAGACAGAAGAATATAAGGAAATGCAGGGGTTGATGGGCAATGGAAAAGACTATCATGTGTACCGCATGACAAAGACAGATGTGCTGATCGCCTGGGCGCTGGGATTTATAGCCGCGGCGGTTGTCTTGCTGGCATTTTTTAACAGTGTGGTCGCGGCGATCGCCGGAGGGCTGATATGCGCGAAGCTCATGCCGAAGTATTACTGCGAATTTCGAAAAAAAAGGCAGCTAAATCAACTGCGTGCGCAGTTCAAGGACTTGATGGAATCATTAACTTCATCCTATTCCGCAGGACAGAATACGGTAGAGGCATTTCGGGATGCGGTCAATGACATGGTATCAATCTATGGCGAAGAGGCGGACATTGTTCAGGAGGTGCGGACAATCTGCACCGGTCTGGATAACAATATTAATATAGAAGAACTTCTGATGGATTTTGCCAGACGCAGCAATCTGGATGATGTAATGAGCTTTGCGAATGTATTTGAAATCTGTAACCGGCAGGGAAGCGATTTAAAACGTATTGTGTCAGATACCCGGGAGATCATCAATGACAAGATTGAGGTAGAGATGGAAATTGAAACGATGATCGCCAGTTCGAAGAATGAACTGAATATCATGATGGTCATGCCGGTGATCGTGGTGGTCATGCTTCGGGGACTGGGTTCCGGAATGGCAGGCTCAAACTCGGCTGCTTCTGTCGTTGTAAAAATAATCTGTATCGGGATTTTTGCGCTGGCGTATGTGATGGGCAGGAAGATCATTGATATCAAGATATGACAGGATGGTTATAAGTATGGATGTTAGCAGAATGTTTATATTGGGATTTGCGACGGCTCTGGTTTTTCTTTGGATTTTTTTGGCAAACAAGTATGAGAATACCTATGCCACACTGGTAAACTCGATTGACCCTGAGCAGTACAAATATCCGGAATTATTTTGCATAGGGCTTGCCATTATGAAATTTCTGAAAATTGACAGCAAAAGCAAGAGATCAAGAAAAAGAATCAAAGAGATTGCGGAAGTACAGGGCAAACGATATGCGGAATATTATTTTTATGTGATTAATGCCGCGAAGTGGACTTACGGATTCACGGTGCTGGTACTCATGACGCTGCTGGGGGCGATGGGAAATGAACCCATGGCAGTGCTGCTGGGAATTGTGCTGGCATTTTTGGTAATGTGGTATGTGGAAGAACTGCTCAATGACAAGCTCGAAGGGAGGCGAGACGAACTTCTGGCTGATATGCCTCAGATGCTTTCCAAAATGACATTGCTGGTGAATTCCGGAATGGTAGTGCGGGAAGCATGGAAAAAAACGGCTGACGGAGGGGACAGAGAGTTGTATAAGGAAATGCGGCTCACGGTGGCGGAGGTGCAGAATGGAATCACGGAGATAGATGCGTACAGGAATTTTGCGGAGAGATGCTCCATCAAGCAGATTCGAAGATTCACGTCCACCATGATCCAGAATATGCAGAAAGGAAACGCAGAGATTTCATATTTTTTGAAAGAACTGTCAGATGAAATGTGGGAAGAAAAAAAGCATCTCGTAAAGAGAAAAGGGGAGGCGGCAAATTCCAAGCTGATGATCCCCACGACCATGATCTTTATTGGGATTCTGATCATGATTATGGTTCCGGCGTTTTTAAATCTGTAAGCAAATGGATTTTTATTCCAGTTGTCTTAAATAAATTTTTACGAAAAGAACAAGGAGAGAAAAGTTATGAGACAGAAATTAGACAATTTGTATTGGAGAATGAGATTCAGATTTATGGGGATGATGGAGGATTTTTTGAAGGATGAAGAGGGCGATACTAACATGGTATCAATGATTGTGCTTATCGTAATAGTAATTGCATTGGCTACTATTTTTAAAGAACAATTACAACTTGCAATTGAGGCAGTATTTGGTAAGTTGACAGAGTTTATCAATACTGGACTGTGATATTTTTCACAGGAAAAGATATGAAAAACATAAACAGAGAAGATGGAGCTATTATAGTTGAAGCAAGCATATACTTTCCTCTTGTACTCTGCACGGTAATGTCTTTATTATATCTGGCACTATTCAACATGCAGGAGTACCTCCTGATGTTTCAGGTGCAGAAGGTTGCTGCGGTCGCCGCCCGGGAGGAAGCTTACCTGGGATATGAGGAATTCGGCATGGGCGGCGGCAATGAGATTGATTTTTCCTGGGGAGAGGGCGGGATACCATCCACGGAGCAGGTGACGTCTTACTATGAGGCGCATCATAATAGTATCAAAAACCTTTACCGTGAGATCACAGGTCTTTTTACAACAGACAGAGGAATTGATTATGCTTCCCGGTTCTCAGACGCGGCAAGAGAATCTGCGATCATCGTACTTGGAACCATAAATGCACCGGAGGTTCAGGTGGAGAGAGGGATTCTGGGAACCGGAATCACAGTAACGATTACCCATTCCCTGCCTGTACCGGGAGTCATGAAATACCTTGGGTATGACGGGGGAACCACAATCCGTGCCGCGGCTTACAGTTGTTCGGTGAATTCAAGTGAATTTGTAAGAAATGTAGATCTGGCCTGTGATTTAATAAAGTACATTATGAAAAAGTTCGGGCTGGGGGACAGCTTTAGCGCGTTTATGGACAAGACAAAAAGTGTTCTCGATTTTATATTCTAGCGGAGAAAGAATGTTGAATATTTTTTACAGAAATAATGGAGCTATATCGGTATTTTTAACGTTGATTCTTCTTCCGGTATTGATCATGGGAGGAATGACCGTTGACGCTTCCCGCATCTATATGTCCAAAGTATTGATTTCCGATGCGGGGGAAATGGCGATGAATGCAGGATTGGCTCAATATGACGAGAAATTGCATGATGAATATGGACTTCTGGTCATGGATCAGTCACCGGAGTCTATGGCGGAAGAGTTGGAGATGTATTTTAAGAGCTCTCTGAATGAAATCGAATTGCCGGGAGAAGACGATTATAAAAAAATTCTGGATTTGATGACAAAAAGTTTTCAGGCAATCAATATACAGGGGTCTGAGATCTACCGGACAGAGGTAGAGAAACAGCAGATTTTGGAATATATGAAATACAGAGCGCCCATATATCTGGCAGAATTGCTGAAAGAAAAGTTAGAACAACTGCGGGATACAAAGAAAATCACAAAGGCAATGGATGCGCAGATGGATTTTAGCCAGGCGATGGAGGAATGCCAGGATGAGTTCGAGAAGGCAAAAGAAACATTGGATACATTGGATCATGCTGTCAGCGCATTCTCGGATACCGCAGACATAAAAAACGAATTGTCGGACACGGAAAAAGATTATAAAGAGATTGTATCAAAATGCCTTTTGATGCGGGAGGCAATCCAGAATTATGATAATCGGTCATCCTACAAAGGCAAGGATCTAAAAGAAATGGCGGAAAAATTCATTGAATCTGCGGAAAAAGTGAGTTTTTCTGCCCCGGATATTTATCAGGAAAAGAGCTTTGACAGCTATATGGATTGTCTGGATTATAAGAAAGCAGTGGATGATCTGGGAGGAATCAGCAAACTTTTGAGTCAGGATAAGGAAGCGGAAGAGGGGGAAGATTCTGAGGAGGATTCCGGATCGTCCGCAGGGGAACAAGAGGAACAGGAGGAGATTGTCAGGAAATACCAGTCCGAAAATACACGGATTTTTCAAGACTTTTCCTATCCGAATGTCCTGAATCAAACAGCCAAACAATATGTAGACAGCCATTCCGACACGCTTCATGCCTATTACAGTACGGCAGAAACAGCAGAATTGTCGGCGAAGGAAGCGAGAAGGCAGCTAAAAGAAGTGAAAAAGAAGCTGGAGAAAGCAGCAGATCAATTTTCCAAATGGGACCATGCGACCAGTGAACTGGCATCGGTAAATAAAGCCGGAGAGATGGAAAACAATGTAAATGATTACAGAGAATTTTTTTCGGATGGCGGAGAAGGAGGTTCAAATCTGCAGAAACTGGAGACATTGATGTCGAAAGTACAGGACGATGAAAAGTACTTTAGTGAGTGGAAACGTGTACTTGAAAAGGAAAAATTTTTCGGACAGTCCATCGCTGAAGTTTCCTCTTCCACCCAGATGAGCACCTATATGAGGGAAGCGAAGTCAGCCGTGGCGGGAGCGGAAGCACGGTATGATTCCGTGGAAAGTGTCCGGAATCGTTATATTACCAATTATGAGCATACGGAAGCCTCTAATTCCTACGGTTTGAGAGAAATAAAAAGTGATGAATTTTATAGAAAACTGAAAGAATACTGTGAAAAGAAGGAGGACGAGGATTCTTCGGAGCAGCAGCGGCAGGCGAACCAAAATCTCGAACAGGGTAAGGAAGCAGCAGAGGAAGCGAAAGTAGAAGATGAAACAGTGCGTTACAACTGGTCCGAGGCGGGGGTTACGCTTCCTTCCACCGTGGCAGCGGCAGGAGGAACAGAAGCCGATGGTGCGCTGGCAGATTTGGATGCCGAAAGTAATGTCAATAACAGCCAGGCCCGGAAAAATACGATTTCAAAGTTTAAGGATTCCATTCAGGCAGCAAACTCCTTTTTGGAGGCAGCAGACCAGATTTTATCTAAAACAATCGAGAACCTGTATATCGCAGAATATGCCGTGCAAATGTTTTCTTATTATACGGTGGATAAGGAAAATGGAAATACCAAACCGGATGCTGACATTATCAGCATCAGCGGTTACAGCTTAAAGGAACATGCGGCATACCGGGCAGAATGTGAGTATATTCTGTGGGGAAATCCGGAATCACAGAAGAATATAAGAAACACGGTTATGATGATTTTTGGAATCCGGCTGCTGTTCAATTCTTTTTTCGCCTTTACAGATAACAAGATTAATATGGATTCGAAAGCAGCGGCGACGGCGATTACCGGGGCGGCGCCTTATCTGGAACCGGTGGTAGAGGTCGTGATCAAACTGGGATATGCCGGAATAGAAACGGCCAATGATATTACAAAAATAAAACAGGGCTATGGAGTCGCTGTTATAAAAGATACAAATACCTGGGCTTCAATACCTCATCATACGGGTGGCGACGAAAATACAAAGGGAAGTCTGACACTGAATTATCCGGAATATCTCCGTATTTTTCTTTATATCTCACTGCTGAAGGATGAGAATAAGGCGGGCGTTCTCGGAAGAATCGCTGACTGTATTCAGGTGAACTCGCCGGATACGGATCTGCTTACAAGCTATACCATGCTTTCTGTTCAGGCCGAAGTCAGTTCCAGAACGACTTTTATGCGGAAGATATCAGATCTGGGAGAAGGCGGAACATGGGGCTTTCCGGATGATACCTACACGATTTCCTATCAAAGCATATTGGGATATTAACTGCGAACGTATCTGTCAGGGCTAGTACATCGAAAAATAAGTTTCTAGCCAAATGACGCAGAATGATTTTTCATATGCAAGGCGGAGGAATGAGGCGTAGCGGTGGCTACGTCGATTGACGACAACGCCGCAGATGGAAAATCAGGCAAGTCATTGGGCTGGTTACTTATTATTCGATGTACTAGGAACTGTCTCACGACAGTTCCGAAAGAGTCGTAGAAAAATAACTGATACGGATTGCACGGGGAGAAGTAATGGAGAAAAAAAATAGAACTTATGGGGGCAGCAGGGGTTCCCTGACCGTAGAGGCGCTCTTGTTCCTGATTCCTTTTATGATGGCATTCTGCACTTTGATCAATGCAGCCAGGTTTGTGCAGGCAGAAATGTTGATTCACCATGCAATAACGCAGACCGCAAAGCAGATTTCTACATACAGTTATGTATTGACGAAAGCGGAAATTAGTTCAAGGATAAGGGAAACAAACAAAAAAAGCGAACAATTCCTGGTCACCGTGGATGAGGCTACAAGTTCTATCCAGGGATTTGTGGATGCTGTCAGCGCGCCTGACGAGCTGTTTGACGGCATGGTCAGTCTGATAAAATCTAAGGGAAGGGGGGCGGTCCTGACAGAGGTGATCGGTTTGCTGTCAAAAAGAAATATAGAGAATGCCATTTCTCTTCTGTCGGAAGACCCAGATGAGTATTTGGAAAATATCGGTATTGTGGGAGGCATGTCCGGACTGGATTTTCAGGAATCAGAGTGGCTTTCAAATTCGGAAGGAAAGGGAGACATTAAAATTGTGGTCACCTATACGATGAAAAATATGATTTTCCCTGATTTTGATTTCGGGCAGTATGAGTTTTGCCAATGCGCTTATACATTAATCTGGTGAAATAGAAGAAAGGCGGTTCACAAAAATGGAGCAGAAAATAAAACTGCCGAAAGGCTTCTTCGTTTTCGCAGGAATACTGGCCGCCGGGCTTACGGCAGAGTTTTGTCTGTTTTCCTATGGCGTGCTGAAAATTATCCGTTACCTGATTCTTCTGGCGGCATTGTTCGTGATCGCCTGGACTGACTGGCACGAAAAGCGTATTCCCAATCGAATCCTGCTCCTGCTGTTGGAGATAAGGGGAATTCTGCTGCTTCTGGAGTGGGCGGCTTACCCGAAATACGGATTCTCTCTGCTTCTCTCTGCCCTTCTGGGACTGCTGCTGGGAGGTGGGATGTTCCTTCTGGCAAGTGGAATTTCCCGGGGCGGAATCGGGATGGGTGACGTAAAACTCTTAGCCGCGGTCGGCAGCTACATGGGAAGCGGAAGCATATTGGCCGTGATCTTTCTGGCGGTGACGGCATCCGCGGTCTACAGTATTGTGATGCTGATTTTAAAAAAGATAAAACTGAAGGAGGAAATACCGTTTGCACCGTTTATCTTAATCGGGACAATCCTGACAATGGCGCTTGGTATGTAGAAGACGCATATGAAAAGAAAGATCATGTTTATATTTGCAGCCCTGCTGGGATTGTCATGGTATCTGGCGATATCGGAGTCGGTCAATAATCCCAGAAAGGTACAGGAGCATCTGCAGAAAGCGGCTGAGTTGGAGAAAAAAGGGATTTATGTAGATGCGGTGACAGAGTATGAACAGGCATTGGAATATGACCCAGATGACGCAGACATTTACATAAAGATGGCAGATGCTTACCTGAACAGCGGGAACAGCAGTAAGTTTACTTCAACCTGCGCGAAAACAGCGGAAACCTTTCAGGAAGACACGGAAGCTCTGGATCGACTCATGAACTATTATGTGGAAAATGATTATGAGGACAGGGCGGTAAAGTATCTGGTCGGTTTTCTGGAAGCTTATCCGGAAAATGAAAATGCTAAGAAATGGTTCTCGGAATTGAAGGGCAGCTATACGGAATTATATTGTCGATATGAAGAAATGAGCGGTATTGAGAATGATTCCATGGTGGTTATGGAAGAGGGGCTTTATGGTATGGTGAATGTCGAGGGCAAGGAAATCATAGAAACGGAGTATGAAGAACTGCATCCGTTCTCGGAAGATGGGTTTGCCCTGGCGAAAAAGGAGGACGGCATATCTCTGTATATTGACAGGGACGGACAGACGCGCAAAGTCCCGGATCCAATTTATGATAATCTGGGAATGATCAGCTCGGAACGCGTGGCGGCGCGAAGAAAAGGAAAATATGGCTATCTGGATGAAGAGATGGAGCCTGCCGGGGAGTTTGTCTGGGAAGAACTGACGGGAATCAAAAACAATACAGGAGCCGGGAAGAAAGACGGAAAATGGGTCTTGATTGATAAAAAGGGTGAAGAAAAAACAGAAGAACATTATGATGATGTTATCGTAGATGAAAATGGCTTTTGCTCGAATCAGAAATGTATTTTTGTAAAAGACGGAAAAGAGTATGGGCTGATCAGCCACAAGGGAAAGCGAATCGGCGAGCTGACATTTGGGGACGCGAAGACATTTACGGAAAACGGATATGCCGCAGTGTGCCGTTCCGGAAAGTGGGGCTTTTTGAATTCAGACGGTGAACTGGTGATAGATTATTTATATGAAGATGCGGAGTCTTTTCGAAACGGATACGCGGCGGTATGTATGGACGGACTGTGGGGATATATTGATACGGAGGGGGAGCTGATCATTGACTGTCAGTTTATGGCGGCAACACATTTTTCAACAGCAGGAACGGGGGCTGTGAAGATGGAAGTTGATGGTGAGGAAGAATGGATATTGATTCAGCTAAATACATTTTAACCACATTTACATATGAGGAGCAGGGGGACAAAAGATATCTGGTGTATGAAAAAAAGCCGGAGGACAGCCTGGATACTTTGACATTGGAAATGATATCCAACAATAAGATCAATGGGCTTGCCCCTGCAAATCATATGCAGATGGATGACAAATTTTATGTAAAGTATGATATCAGCGGGTGCCAGAGCCTTCGGGAATATCTGCAGGGTACGGTGAACAGACAGCAGCTTCTTGGGATCATGGAGGCAATCGCGGATACGGCCATGGAAGCGGAGGATTACATGCTGAAGCTCTCATCCTATGTGCTGGATGCAGATCATATGTATATTGACAAGAATGTCCAAAAGGTCTTTATCATTGTGCTTCCGATCATGCGGGAAGAACTTCCGCTGGAAATATTTTTAAAAGAATTGCTCATGGGAGTGCGGTATAATCAGACAGAAGACTGCAGTTATGTGGCAGCTCTGCTTAACTTTTTCAGCAGTTCAGATTCCTTCTCTGCCTGTGCGCTGAAAGAGCAGATCGTCCGATTAAAGAAAGTAAAGTCTTCTCAAAAGAAAGCCGATGAGAACAAGATAGAAGGAAAGAATATAAAGACGCCGGAAAAAAGGCCGGAAAAATCGCAGCGCGGGGAAACAAAAAGGCAGAGCTATGAGAAGAACAAAATAAACCCGGTCAACAGTAGGTCTAATGATCCGGAAAAGCAGAATTGTCTGGATATATTATTTTCTGAGGAGGAAGAGGAGAAAACCCTGAAAGAGAAAATAGGCATGCTTTTTAAGAGAGAAAAATCGGACAAGGATCCGGCCGAGGAAGAAAGCAGCACGGAAAAAGAAGAGAAAGAACAAAAGGAAAAGAAGGGCCTCTTCGGAAAGAAATCGGAAAAGAAGAAAAAGGACAGAGAAAAATTTGCAGACAGTGATCCGATGCTTGCGGGAATTGCAATTCCAGGAATGGAGATACCGGGCCGTTCGAAGGATGAGGCGTATTCTGATAAACCTTCTGGGGAACAGGAAAAGGGAGGGTTATCCGGAAAATATAAAAAACAGGACGCCCCGATTCCGGCTCAGAAAGTGAGAATGAAGAAGAAGCGGGTGAAAAAAAGTGATTTCGGAGAAACGGAATATATGCAGAATGAAGAAGATGAAGAAACAGAACTTCTCGGGCAGTGTAGCAGCGGCAAACCGGAATTTACATTGTACCGGCCTGCTACAGGGGAAATGTTTTTGATTTCCGGAGACATCGTAAGAGTAGGAAGGAGTTCTTCGATTGTGGAAATCTGCATTGCGGGAAACAAATGTGTCGGAAGAATCCATGCAATATTATATATCCGTGACGGGAAGGTATTTATCAAGGATAATTATTCGAAAAACTGTACTTTTGTAGACGGAATTCAGTTAGATCCTGAATCGCCTCCGGTGCGTCTGGAGCATGGCTCTCAGATTCGGCTGGGAGATGAAGAACTGGAATTACACATAGAAGTGGGATAGGAAAGGAAGGGTATGAGATATTTATCATCGTATTATACGGATCCGGGAAAACGAAAGGGACCGAACCAGGATTCCATGTTGGTTGAGCGCATGGAATATGGCGGACAGGAGGTCCTTCTGGCGGCCGTGTGTGACGGTATAGGAGGTCTGAGCAAGGGGGAAGTGGCAAGTGCCGAGGTGATCCGTTCCCTTGCCGGGTGGCTCCGCAGGGAATTTGTGTTGCTGGCCGGGCAGGAAGAATTTGAGGATGCATTGTATGATTCCTGGGAAATACTTTTGCGGGATGTACACAGAAGGCTCCGGGATTATGGACGACTGCATGGAATCCGGATCGGGACGACCCTTACCACAATGCTGCTCTGGCAGGAAAAATATTATATTGCACATGTGGGTGATACACGGATTTACAAGATCAGAGATCAGGTGACGCAGTTGACCGGGGATCAGATTCTTGCGCAGTTAGATCATGCCTGTGATCATTCGAATAGCAAAAAAATAGATTGCGGTGAGGCGGAGCAAGAAAAAACAGGAAGTGCAGGAAAGGAGTCTAAGGCCGGAAAGAATATTCTGCTTCAGGGAATAGGGTGCTCTTCGGCGATAAGGCCGGCATATTATAGCGGAGAGGCGGAAAGTAATACGGTGTATCTGTTGTGTACGGATGGGTTTCGGCGTAAACTCGGTAAAGAGGAATTGAGGAAAGCATTTGCACCGGAGGCTCTGATCAATGAGGAGATTATGGCGGAACAGGGCAGAGCAACAGCACGACTGGTGATGGAACGCGGAGAACGGGATAATATAACGGTAATTATGCTTCGTACTGCTCCGGTATGAAGATGCGGACCTGGGAAGTAGTATTTGAAGAAGAATAGATGTATTCCGATTAGAGAGGGGATTACATGCTGGCCAGTGAACTGTAATTTTTTAACACGGAAACATACGTTCTCTCTTGCAATCTGTCACCGGAAATGCTATAGTATGACTTAGAAAAGGAGCAACCGCCCACAAAGTGGTTAGCCTCCCATGTAGCATTATAAGCCTACCTGAATCGGCCAAGATTACAAGGTAGGCTTATTATTTTCGCTTATTCCTCTTATCGAGGAAGGTAAGCAACGCGATAACAAAACTTCCAAAGGCAATCAGCAGAGCCAATATGCCAATAAAAATCGAAATGATTTCAAAAGCTGTCATTTGCGTCACCTCCCCTCTTATGTACTCCGGTAAACCGGGCGTAAAGTTCAGGGAGGCTTACCACCTTGTAACACGATTACTCCATATCGATAATATATCACATTTTTCCCTGCCGGACAATATCCTTTCTGTTCCCCGGCGCATAAATGGTTACAGTTCGTTACAGGTCACACCCCGACCAATCACCACGCTGATTGGCTGGGTAGTGAACTGTACCCTTTCTTGGTTACTGTTCCTGCCAAAAACTCCCCTTGTAGCTTACGATTTTTACAGCCTTGTTAAGAGCAAGGATTAAAAAAAAGAATCAATTTCCCCGCTGACGTGTTATAATAAGATTGACAATATGAAAAACAAATATTGGGAAGATTTTCGTAGAATGCAGCAAGAGTACCCACTGGCACCTGCGAAAATATAAAGTGAGGTATCTAATGAAAAAAGAAGGATTAGAACGTTTTATCAACGCGCAGGAGCATGATTTTGCGCGCGCTCTGCAGGAGGTCAAAAACGGCAGGAAGACGAGTCATTGGATGTGGTATATCTTCCCGCAGATCCAGGGGCTTGGGCACAGCCCGACGGCTCAGTATTATGCGGTCAAAGACCGGAGAGAGGCGGAAGCCTATATGAAACACCCGGTTCTTGGCAGCAGGCTTCTCGAGATCTCGGGGGAATTATTAAAGCTGAAATCCAGCAGTGCCACGGAGATATTCGGCTGGCCGGACGACATGAAGCTGAAATCCTCCATGACGTTATTTGAGGCGGTAAGCGGCGAGCCGGTATTTGGCCGTGTGCTGGACAAATTTTTTGACGGCGGGCGGGACTCGTATACGCTGGATTTTCTGAGCCAGGAAACAAGAGCCGCAAAGTATCAGATTTTTGACGGCAGAAACGACTACACGCTGGAGGATTATGAGGCGCTGCCGGAGGATATGCGGGTGGAATTGATCGACGGGCAGTTTTTTGAAATGTTTGCGCCAACGCTGGGGCATCAGGCTGTTTCTATGGAATTAAGTGCTGAGATCCGGAACTTTATCCGAAAGAAAAAGGGGAACTGCTCTGTGTTTGCCGCGCCTGCGGATGTCCAACTTGATGGGGATGACCGTACCATTGTTCAGCCGGATGTGATGATCATCTGCGAGAAAAAGAAGCTGAGTAAAAAGCGTGTTGTGGGCGCGCCGGATTTTATTGCGGAAATCCTTTCGCCGTCCACAAAACAAAAGGATATGTTCCTGAAACTGATGAAGTATAAAAGTGCCGGGGTGCGCGAATATTGGATGATTGATCTGGAAAAAGAGCGGATCATCACGTATGATTTTGAGGAGGACGATATTCCTGTGATCCATGGAATGGAGGAGACGATTCCTGTCAAAATCTTCGGAGGAGAACTGGCGATTGATTTTTCGGAGATCAAAAATGCGGCGGACGTTGCTTTATGAGGATGATCAACCTTATGGAAGATACCCTGGGAGAAAATCAGGTTTACGCGGAACATGGATTCAGCATTTATATAGAAACGCCGCGCCACAGGCTGCTTGTGGATACGGGGGCATCCGAAAAAACATGGGAGAATGCAAAACGGCTGGGGGTGGACCTGCGCGGCATAGATCTGGTATTTTTGAGCCACGGCCACTACGACCATTCCGGCGGGATTCTGTCCTTTGCAGAGCAGAACCCGAACGCCAGGATCTACATGCATGCCCGGGCAGTGCATGACTATTATAATTTAAAGGACGGCCGGGAAAAATATATCGGGATCGATCCCAGGATTTTGCAATCGCCCCAGGTGGTCCTGCTGGAGGGAGACTGCGAGATCGATCCGGAAGTTTCTGTTTTTTCCGGAGTGACGGGCAGGCGGAAATGGCCGAAAAGCAACCTCACGCTGAAGCGGAAAACAAAAGACGGATTCGTGCAGGATTCCTTTGACCATGAGCAGTATATAGTTGTCAGGGCAGAGGGAAAGACGGGCCTGGTATCCGGGTGCGCCCACAACGGGATACTGAATATCCTGGACCGCTTCCGGGAACTGTACGGCTGCGATCCGGATATTGTGATCAGCGGCTTCCACATGATGAAAAAGACCGGGTATGAAGCGGATGAAACAGAGCTGATCCGGGATGCGGCAAAGGAGCTGCGGGGGATGGATACCCGGTTCTATACGGGACACTGCACCGGGATTCCGGCCTTTGAAATGATGCGGGAGATCATGGGAGAGCAGGTTCGGTATATGCATTCCGGGGATCAGGTATGGTGATATCAGGGTGGATATAGAGGTTTATGAAGTGATGAGTGAAAAACTGAGGCAGAAAAATATCCGGAGGATCTTATTGGAGGATCTTATTGGATGACATGGTGGTAGAGACTAGGAGTGCATTGTGGAGAAAAAATTGAAAAAAATAAAAAATAGTTTGAATGCGGCACAATCAGATTTTGTACAATACAAATGTCCATGCTGCGGGGCGGCGCTGCGATTCTCGCCGGGGTCGCAGAAGCTTTCGTGCGGGAGCTGCGGCAATGAGTATGAGCTTGAGACTTTGCGGCAGTATGAGCAGGAGGAAGAGAAGGAAAATAGACGGGGAAAAGAAGAGGAGCTGAACTGGGAGTATCAGAAGGAGGCCCAGGGGGCAAAGCGGGCGGAGAACGGGATGTATATATGTCCGTCCTGCGGAGCGGAGATTGAGGCAGATGAGAATACGGTCAGCACGAAGTGTCCTTATTGTGATAATGTGGTGGTCATCCGGGCGTCCGCTTCCGGGGCGTATGAACCGGATGTGATGATTCCGTTTCAGATCAAGGGGGATAAGGCCCGGCAGATGCTGGAAGATTTCTGTAAGGGGAAGCGGTTGCTTCCGAAAAATTTCCGGGATCGGAGTTATCTGAAAAATCTGAAAGGATATTATGTGCCGTATTGGCTGTTCGATTGTGATGCAACTGCGGAGATGAGTTTTAATGCGACACGGGTCAGGATGTGGAGTGACTCGGAGTATGATTACGTGGAAACTTCGTATTATCTGGTGAACCGGGCGGGAGGAATGCAGTTTTACCACGTGCCGGTGGACGGGAGTCAAGAGATGGATGACGATACGACGGAGGCGATTGAGCCATTTGATTATGGCGCGTTGACAGAATTTAATCCGGCATACCTGGCGGGATATGAGACGGACAAATATGATGTAGATGCGAAAACTGCGGAAGGGCGGGCGAAGGAGCGGCTCTACCGAAGCGCGGAGCAGGTGCTGCGCAGTACGGTACAAGGGTATGATACGGTGACTGTGAAAAACCGGTATCTTGCGTCTAGAAATGGAAAGGTGCATTACGCGCTGTTGCCTGTCTGGATGTTTGAGATGATGTACAATGGAAAAAAGCACCAGTTCGCCATTAACGGGCAGACGGGAAAAATGGTAGGGGAACTGCCGGTGGACCGGGGGGCGTTCTGGAAGTATTTGTGCGGATTTACGGCGATCGGGACGGTGATCTGTTCGATTCTTGGAATCCTGTTGTTCGGAGGTGTGCTGTGATGAAACGAGATATTGTATTGCGTCAGGCAGAAAATTGGATTAATATAGTAAAGAAAGCAGCGGCTGTGCTATTGACAGCAGGAATATGTTGTCTGAATTCGGGGAATATGCAGGTACTTTGCGCTGCGGATGAAATGTGGAATGCGGAGAATATGCAGGAAGTCTGCGCTGTGGATGAAATCTGGAATGCAGGGAATATGCAGGAAGTCTGTGCTGCGGACGAAATATGGGATGCGGAGGTTATGCAGGAAGTCTGCGCCGCGGACGAAGCGTGGGAGGCAGAGAATATAACCCTGGCCGCGGTATCAGACAGGGAACGGCTATTTGACGGATGGGTTCAGGATGATGCGGGACTTTTGACGGCGGAAGAGGAAGAGGCGCTGGAGACGGAATGCGGGCATTTGTTTCAGGCGCATGATACGGGTGTCTACATTGTTACCACACCAGATTTTGGCGGCGGAGATATTAAGGACTGGCAGAGACAGATCTTTTCCCAATATGATCTGGGAGCGGACAGTGACGGAAGCGGCGTGATGCTGGCAATCAGCATGGCGGAGCGTGACTGGGGGCTGGTCGGATTTGGAGCGGCGCAGGAGGCATTTTCTACATATGCGAGGGAAAGACTGGGAAGCCTGATTCTCGATGATCTGTCAGACGGAAAGTTTTATGAAGCATTTTCAGGATATTTGTCCATTGCGGATGATTACCTTTCGGCGGCAGAGGAGGAGAAGCCTTACACGGAACAGCACCGGTATCGGGAAGGATGGAGATTTCCGGTGATCTTTGGGGTGTCATTTCTGCTGTCCCTGGGGATTTCGGCGGCAGTCGTGGTGTCCTGGAAGAAGGGGATGAATACCAGAGTCCGCCAGAAGGGAGCTATGGAATATCTGAAAGCAGGGAGCTTCTACCTGTCGAATCAGTCGGACCTGTTTCTGTATCATACGGTCAGCAGGACGCCGCGGCCGAAGAGCGATTCTTCCGACGGAGGCGGCAGCATGCATTCGGATAGTTCGGGGACGAGCGGGAAATTTTAAGACTCCGCGGCATACGGTTTCTGATATTATGAGACAGGCGTCAAAAGGTCATGGGTTCGTGTGTGTTTCATGTCTGCATGAAAATGCATGACTTTGGGATGCAAAAAATATCAATAAGCAGCAGACATTTTCATGGGATTGCGGGCGTATCTGTGAGGGAATGTTACAGGTCACTTCTGGGCCGTGCACCACGCTGCACGGTCACAGGCCAGTATGTACTGGAGCTGAAATCCGGCCTCTTGCCGTAAGGCAACTTTAAATAGGCCGGATTCGTTACAGTTCTCTGGCTGGCCAGTGAACTGTAACGAGGGAATCGAGCAGATACAAAATATACACGCATTTGCGGAAAGGAGAAGATTATGGGATTAATAAGAGCAGCATCGAATGCAATAGGAGGGACACTGGCAGATCAGTGGAAGGAGTATTTTTACTGTGATGCCCTGGATGCGGACATACTGGTGGCAAGGGGCATGCGGAAGGTGTCAGGGCGTTCCTCGAACAGAAAGGGCGACGACAATATTATAACGGACGGCTCTCATATTGCGGTGGCGGACGGACAGTGTATGATTATTGTGGAAGACGGCAGGGTGATGGATGCCTGCGCGGAACCGGGGGCTTATACTTATGACATGGGCACCAGTCCGTCCGTGTTTGGAGGTTCTTTGACGAAAGGGCTTAAGGGAATTGCGAAAGAGGCATGGGAGCGTTTTCAATTTGGCGGCGGTGCCGGGAAGAATCAGCGGATCTACTATGTGAACATTAAGGAAATTCCAGGAAATAAATATGGCACGCCGAATCCGGTGCCGTTCCGGGTTGTGGATCACAATATCGGGCTGGATGTGGACATTTCTATTCGATGTAATGGAGAGTATTCTTATCGGATCGTCAATCCTATGGTATTTTATGCAAATGTATGCGGAAATGTGGGAAATGTGTACACAAGGGATCAGATTGACTCTATGCTGAAATCGGAGCTGCTGACCGCGCTGCAGCCTGCGTTTGCAAGAATTTCGGAGATGGGAATTCGATACAGCGCATTGCCGGGGCATACGATGGAACTGTCGGACGCGCTGAATGATGTACTGTCGAAAAAATGGACGGACCTCCGGGGAATTCAGATTTATTCCTTTGGGATGAACAGTGTGACCGCCTCGAAAGAGGACGAGGATATGATCAAGCAGCTTCAGAAATCTGCAGTCATGCGGGATCCGGGGATGGCTGCGGCTACGCTGGCGGGAGCCCAGGCGGATGCCATGCGTACCGCCGCAGGGAATTCGGGCGGAGCAATGACCGGCTTCATGGGAATGGGGATGGCACAGCAGGCCGGAGGCGCAGGAATTCAGGGTCTGTATGAGATGGGACGGCAGCAGAATGCGCAGGCCGGGATGTCTGGGCAAGGCGCATATGCCGGGCAGCCGGGGGCAGGCGCATATGCCGGGCAGCCAGGCGCGCAGAATGGAGCACCGGGGCAGCCGCAGCATTCGCACTCCGCGTCAGGAAGCGCTGCTTCTGCGGCAGCAGGCTGGACCTGTGCCTGTGGGAAGTCCGGAAATACCGGAAAGTTCTGTACGGACTGCGGGGCACCGAAACCGGCGGCAGAAGGCTGGACCTGCTCCTGCGGCGCGGTGAACAAAGGAAAGTTCTGCTCCGAGTGCGGCAAACCGAAGCCGGCAGGAGTTCCCCAGTATAAGTGTGATAAATGCGGATGGGAGCCGGAAGATCCTACAAAGCCTCCGAAGTTCTGCCCGGAATGCGGGGATCCCTTTGATGATGGAGACATCAAATAATTCGTAACTGTTCACAATCGGATCGTGCATTTCCTGTGCTGTCCGCGCAAAAACACATAATCACGAAAACCGCAGCAGAGGCAGGCAGCCATATGAGGGCCTGCCTCTGCTGCGGCAAATTTTGTTTTGAATTTTTAAATTTTCTTTGTACATTATTCATAAAATATTTTCCCTAAATC
>VSNK01000075.1 GCA_009774255.1 Faecalicatena sp. | reverse complement strand
TATATATTCTACGAAAATTTGATATGATTTTCTAGGCGAAAAAATGGGTTCCGGCAGAGTTAAAATTGCCGGAACCCATTTTTAATAAGATACTTTTGTGGGGCAGAACAATAGCTGCACAGACGGGGAGCCTCTTGAATGACGGCATCTTCCCATTTTTACGGAGTAAGATGATAGCGAGCAATGTTCTTCCAGTTATTCGGGAAACCCATTTGATCCAACAATTCGTTTTCAGTTATGTGAATTAACTTTTTATTTAATTCCTCTATTTCCAGAACAAGTTTTCTTTTGAACTTAGAAAAATCTTCTTTGGTCAATAGGTAGCGGAAAGCAATAACAACAGCAAATAGATCCTGCTTTCCATAGACATATTGATTTCCCTTTTTGGGGATTTTTAGTTTGATATGAAGCGATGTATCTAAAATCTGGTCTATAGTCTTATATGTAAATAGCCGTTCACCGTGGGCGCAGGCATTTCTGTATTTTGTCAGGACGGACAAATATCGTTCAAGCTGTCGCTGATTGACAGCAGAAAAATGTCGGCATACCTTAGAACGGAGGGACTGCGGTAATACCTTATACATTTTTGATAAACTTCCAAATGTTAATACACTGATAGTTACCCATAAAGGAATGTTTCCGTATTGTTTCCGGTGATAATTCACATAGCCATGTTCTGTAGAATTTATGGCACCGTGTAACTTTTTCATCAATCTGCCTATGGTGTTTCTGTTTCGTGGGATATTATTATAATTGTCCGGATTCATATATTCCCTTTGGGAAATGCCGTAAGCCTCTATAAAATAGTACGACATAAGGTTTCCTATATGCCGCTCAATCTGAAGCAAATATTTTAAAAATAATTCTCTTAAATTTGAGTCAAATTGATAGAGAGCTACAATCTCGTCAAAGGTTGTTCCCGGTCTATATTTTTTTGAAAAAGGAATCCGAAATAAATGTTTATATCCACCCATTAGTGAGAAATAGCCGATTTTCTGTAAACTTTCTTCCGCATATTGATAATCCGAGATTTCAATGTGCTTTTCGTTTTTTAAGGACTCAACCTGTTGGGTAAAGGTTAAAAAGTGTTTTGATGCTGCCATAATAAATTCTCCTGTAATGTAAAAGAGGGAGATACCCGCAGGCTCTCCCCCGCCTGTGGGCTTCGCAAGTTTCCACAGAACGATCACTGAGTTTAATATAGCAGAACTGACATCAAAAGTCAATATGCTGTTTCAACTCTGTAATAGTATATGTCGTGCTACCGTTACTATTCACGGTGCCTTGCACCCTGCTGCAAGGCATCCGGCCGATAAAGCTGCGGTTTCAGGCATCCAGCCCCTCGCCGTCAGGCGACTTTTCAATGGGCTGGATGCGTTACTATTCACGATCTAAAAGGTCGTTCGCGGCCTATATTTTTTGAAGCAGCAATTCCAAATGATTTTTTTATTATCTTTTGCGCCATCCGAAACAATTTATTTAGCGCCCAATAACCCGGAAAGTCGATTCATATTTTCACTTTTCAAGTCCATTGACGGATGGACGTATCTGTTCATCGTAATCGTTACATTCGCATGGCCGAGGATTTCGCTCAGGCATTTTACATCGAATCCCAATTCTATACACCGTGTGGCGAATGTATGCCGGGTCGTGTGGAAATTGGCATCCATAATATTACAGGACGAAAGGATCGATTTAAAACGGTTCTGCATCGTTCTTGGCTCTACAAACCGCTTTTCATCACAAGTAAGCAGGAAGGTACCCGGCGTATAGTATTCTTCCAGGACACCCATGATCGCGGCAGGCAGCGGAACCGTACGGATGGAACATGAGCTTTTGGGTTCGGAAATCCGGACCGCAGTCTTACGTTTGGACGATCCGTGTACCCTGATCCTCTGCATGGTACATTTTACCTGCATTTTTCTCTCCTCCATATTGACATCATCCCATCTCAACGCGCATAATTCCCCGACTCTTATCCCCGTAAACAGGCAGACCAAAATGCCAAGGCCGGTAAGATCCATATTGTTCTTAATATATTCCAGAAGGCTGTTCTGCTCTTCCAGGCTGAACACACGGATATCCTTTTGATCCGATTTAAGTTTGACACATTCAGGAGAAAATGCCACCGTGTATTCTTGTTTCATAGCATAAAGGCGGATGCTGTTCATTGTAGATATAATTTCCGCTACCGTAGACGCCGCAAGACCCTGCCGATTTGAACCGCCTTTTAAAAGCAATGTACTGGTAAATTCCATAACATTCTTATTTGTGATCTCTGAAAAATTATGTTCACCAAATTCCGGCAGAATATAGCAGCGAAGCAAATCGTCATACTTATTGACCGAAGAGGCTTTCAGCGTACCGGATGCCTCGGCAAGCCAACGGTCCCCGATCTCTGCCACACTGCCTGCACTTGCGATACGTTTCCTTCTTTCCTCGTTCTTTTTTGCATCCTCGAGCCTCTTTTTCACATCCTGATAACTCCTTGCGTAAACTACCCCATAGTGTGCTTTTCCGTCTTTGCGTCGTCCTTTGATAAAACGCCCTTCCCAACGTCCGTCCTTCCGCTTATAAATATTTTCTCCTGTTCTTGCCATAACCCGGGTCCTCCTTTTTGACCATCATCTTTAGTAGAATTCATGCCATACCTTAAAAAATGACTTATAAAAAGAAATCGGAAGAAGGAACCGATCTATCTATGCAATAATACGTTGCTTTTTCAAAATTTGTAACTAATAAGAATATCCTTATTTTGCGGCAGTTCCTTAGGAGTTGTAGAAAAATAACTGACACATCTTGACTTGTCTATTTCTCCGGCTGCACAGGCCAAAAAGCCTCGACGTAGCCGTAAGGAATCCACCATGCTACGCATGGTACCCCTTAGGGCAAGGCCCACTACGTTGCTAAGCGCCAGTGACGCTTGTTCAGCAAGGACCGAAACGGAGTGTAGAACTGCGTTTTTTGACCTGCACATCCGAAGAAATATCCTGCGCAATCTGTATCAGTTATTTTTCTACAACTCCTTAGTCTGTTATTTTAAAATAGAAACAAACCAGCCATATGGAATGATTATCATATAGCTGGTTTGTTTTTTTTAACTTTCACGGCCGCAAGTGCCGCAGATCTCATATGATACTCACGGCTGATGAAATCTGCCGTGAGTATTGCGCCAGCCGCAGCCGCAAAGCGGCAGATTTCCTTATGCGGCTGTGCGCATCATGTTATGCTGAGCGGCAGATTTATCTGGCGTTCAGTATATTTTTTTCCAAATATCCAGTCTGGTGACGCTAACCTCTTCTGCTCTTCTTCAATCGCCTCCTGATCAAACTTCCATGTTTCCATCCGCACCGCCCTTAAACCGTACATTTCTTCACAAGACTCCAGCATTTTTTCTTTCAAAATGCCCACCGTCAGTTCCGGAACCTGCTCTGTCAGATTCATTACCCGCGCCCTCACGGAATCAATGCCTTTGAGCCGCAGCTTCTCTTCGGATACCGTCAGATACCGGGACATCCTGTCCAGATCCACACAGACCATCAGCGTCCCGTGGTGATAGCAGGAATCGCCGCATGCATAATACGCATGTCCGGAAAATTTTTTTCCATCGGCCAGCAGGTCATTGCGCACGGATTGTAAGACATGGACTCCAATCCGCTCTGACGCATTCAAAACAATCTGTGTCTGGCGCTCTACATCATAGTCTTCCCTTTTCATTAGAAATGTAAAATTCAGATTTCCCAGATCCTGATAGACCGCGCCGCCCCCCGACATTCTGCGGGCCAGGCAGACGCCCTCTTTCTCCAATACCTCAACCCGGCATTCCTTCCGGACATTCTGGTTTCTCCCCACCACCACGGTGCTTTGGTTCTGCCACAGATACAGAATGCATTCCCCCTCCCGGCAGTGAAGAAGCAGATATTTCTCCAATGCCAGATTGTAATAGGGCGATGTATCTCCGCTCTCTATATAAGTCAGCTTTTCAACCATACCAATCTCCCTGGCCAGGTGCCTTACGGTAAAAAGCAAAATACCCGCAGCAACCACCATTTCTTCTATTCCTGCATGCTTCCGCCTGTATCTGTCCGCAATTCGCGCGGCCGCATCCCTTACTCCACAAAAAACTCACACTTCTTTCCCAGGCATCCCTTATTTTCCGGATAGAATGTGCAGTCTGGCATGGCCGCCGGAAGACTGCAGTCCATATACCGGTTCATTCCCTGCACCGCCTCGTATACGGAGATCCGTACGGCCCTCTTGCAGCAACGCGGGCCGCCGTACTCTGCCAGCCGGCTCTGGATGCCAGCCGTAATCCGGTTCACCGTACGCAGGTCTGTCACTGAGAACGGATGCGCCGAAAGAAGGATTCCTGCCGCCGCCCCTGCTCCCATCAACGCGCCGCAGCAGCCGTACATCGCACAGACTCCCACCGGGATGATGTTCGTCCTGACGTACGCCTTTACCAAAAGGCTTTTCTTTTCCATATGATGAAAATTACAGTATGCCGTCAGGATTGCGGCTGAAGTCAGATAATGGTGCTCCGGCCCATGCATGCGGACCTCCCCGAGTTCCATAAGCCGGTCCGCAATCCGCACTGCGTCCGTGCTTTCACAAACTTTACAGCAGTCCGTAATCGCATTTGCGATTTCCCTTGGTATTACTCCTGCCATATTTCTACCGCCTTCCTGATGTCCTGAATATGCTTTTTTTCAAAGCAGAATTTCCGCAATGTCCCGGAAGGGAGCAGCTCAATCCGCGGCCATTCCATCCCGCTCAGTTCCGGAAGCCTCTCCAGCCGTTCCATAAGCCTCTCCCTGACAGAGCCGCTTTCCCGGCAGAGTTCCACATACAGCACCAGTTGATTTCCGTCTATATAGGGCCTGTAATCCACTATTTCATCGACGGAATAGATCACCTCTTCCAGCATGGCAGGATACACAAGGCTCTCTTCGTCCACTTGAAACGCGCCTTCAAGCCTTCTCATGATCGGCCCTATGGCCCGCAGCCTCTGACCGCATCCGGAGTCCTTACAGTATGCCATATCCCCGCTTCGATAACGGATCAGCGGCATGGCGTCTCTCCCGATGGTAGTATAGGTCAGTTCTCCCACTCTTCCGTCTTCAACCCTCTCTCCGGTTTCCGGGTCGATCACCTCCGTATAGACATCCATCTCATTAAAATGATATCCGCCGCATTCCCTGCACTCGATGGCGAATCCCCAGCCTACCTCCGTCAGGCCGTAATGCGCAATGACCCTGCAGGCAAATACACGCTCCAGATATGTCCGCATGGGCTTCGATATATGCCCCATGGTCACAAAGAGAAGCTTCATTCCCAGGCTCCCCAGATCCACCTTGCCCTCCATCTCTTTCGCGATCCGGTACATGGTGGTGATATCACCGAACCAGACGTTGCACCGATGAGAAATAGATAAGGACAGCAGTTCCTCCGACGATGCCGCCATGTCCCCCACAACCGCCTCCATTTTGCGCAGACGCACACTCTTTGCAAAGAGCTCGGAAGCCCCTCTTCCCTCGGAATTTGTGATCATGCTCAGGATCCTGGTATCCTCCGTATCCGCAATGGTATTCATCGCCGTTCCGATAAAATCTGTAATGTGCTTGATATCTTCCCTTGAAAAAAAGATTCTTTTCCGGATGCCGGTGGTACCTGAGCTGTAAAATGTAACCGGGCGCTCTACCTCCCGCTGAGAGATACATAAAAAGCCGTAGCCTGACCCTCTGAGATCCTCCGGCCGGGTAAACGGCAGCTTCTGCAGATCGCGGAATCCCCTGATCTCCCCGGGAGCGATCCCACATTGGTCAAATTGTTTTCTGTAAAATGTACTGTTTTCATATACATGCCGGATCGTCCTTTGAAGCTGATACTTTCTGTATTCCTGGAATATTTTTTCATCCGCTTCAATGCTTCTGCCGGGATGGAGTTTCTGGTACTCCTCATCCCGTCCGATCCTCCTGGCACAGATTTCATACAGCCCCTGTTCAAATGTAATGATCATCCCATTCTCCTCTACGCAATACCGGGACACAGTTTGTTTCCGTAAATATCACTCAGATATTTTGTACAGAGCGGACGCATCTGCCGATCCCTTCCGATGATCTGCACGGAACACCTCCGAATCCTCAGAAGGTCTATATTCCATGCGTCCTGAAACGCCATCCCTCCGATGCTGATCATCCTCTGATCCCCCGGGAGCCACAGTAATTTTGTAGATTTTCGTATACTCCGGTATCCGTCCCTGCTTTTTTCCCGTCTCATTCTTCGGTTCAGAGAACGCAGCTTCCCCTCCCCATCACACAGAAAAATCCCCTGGAAGGTGCATGCCGCATGCTCGTATGCCCCGGGCAGAAAATCATGTGCGCTCACCTCGCCCTCCGTCTGTGCCTCAAGCCTGCGGATCACCTCCGGAATCGTGATCCTCGGATTTTCCCCTTCCGGATAAATGCCGAAATAGCTGACCGGCTGAAAATATACCCCTTTCACCGCAGGCATATGGCCCTTCGCGAAACGGACGATCTCTCCCAGCTCGCCGTCATTGCTTCCCGGGATCACGCAGGGCACCAGCACCACCGCCAGTCCCGCTTTCACGCAGTGCTCGACAGCCTTCCTCTTCACGTCAAACAGAGATCTTCCGTACTTTACCCTGTAGGCGGCTTCCCGAACCCCATCAAAGCCAAGGTATACCGTTGTCACCCCGCTGTCCTTCAGCACCTGACAGTATTCCAGGCTTTCACTCAGCCGCAGCCCATTGGTATTTAGCTGCACATAGGAAAAGCCCAGCTCCCTGGCCGCCTTCGCGATCTCCGGCAGATCCTCCCGCACGGTCGGCTCTCCGCCGCAGAGTTCCACCAATGCGTCCTCTCCCGCATGTTCCCGGTAAAACGCAAGCTGCCCCCTGCATTCCTCCACCGAGGGCTCATAGCGTCTGTCCCCCTTCCTTCTGGTAAAGCAGACCGGACAGTCCATATTGCAGCGGTTTGTGGTCATCAGCGCGGCGGAACAGGGCTGTACCTGCGCGCATCCGGCAAACTCTCCCTTTCGCATCTGCTCACAGGCCTCCTCCTCGGTCCTGGGAAGGAGGTCCGTATGGATCCCCCCGTCCTCCAGCCATTTCAGATAGTTTTCCGGGGAATCCTCCCAGATAAGTGTCTTCATCTTTCCGTGCTCCGGACAGGTTTTTTCCATATAGACGGCCCTCTGCTCTGCAGTCACTTTTGCCGGAATCTCTTTCAGGCAGTAAGGACAGACACTGAGGGTATAGTTCAGTATGTTACTCATTTTTATACAGACGCCCTCCTTTCACGCTTGTCAGATGGAAGGCACACAGCGGAACGGCACGTCCGTCACAGGTGATCACATGCACGCAGCACCCTTTCAGCCTTCCCAGGTCGCTATTGTACGCGTCCTGAAATCCCATTCCGCTGACCGACAGGGTATAGTTTTTCAGCCGCCTGATGAATTCTTTCATGGATCTCCTGTCCGGATGTCTCGATACGGTATTGCCGTCGCTTCCTGCGGGCAGCACTTCCGCATCCTGAAGCCTCCAGTGCTTATTTGTAAATGCGTTGGCCCTCCTTGCGAAATCCGTCCCCTCCGGAACCAGTCTGTTCTGCACATTTTCCGTCACCGGCCTTAACTGTCCGTCCTCCTCCAGATAGTACAGGGCGCTGAACGCGCAGTGGGAATCATATCGCTTTCTCGGCACAAAGTCCTTTTCCCTCATCTCACCGCCTGTCTGGTCTGTCAGACAGCTTATCACATCCGACAGGTTCATGCGGTCCCAGATCAGGCTTCCATGATCGTTCGGATATCTGCCGAAATAACTGACAGGCTGGAAGTGAACCCCCTTCACAATAGGCATATGCTCCTTGGCATATGCGATCAGGTCTCCGGCCTCCCCGTCGTTGAGCCCTTTTACCAGGACCGGCACCAGGATGACTCCGATACCCGCCTGCTCACAATTGGCCACTGCCCGCAGCTTGATATCCAGCATACGTTTTCCCCGAATCTCCCGGTATACTTCATCCCTCAGGCTGTCAAACTGCAGATAGATCAGATCCGCGCCTGCCGCTTTCAGCTCCCGCAGATAGTCCAAGTCTTCTGCGATCCGGATCCCGTTGGTATTCACCTGGATATGGGAGAATCCCATCCCTTTCCCCATCCGCAGGATCTCCGGAAGATCGGTCCTCACCGTGGGTTCCCCTCCGCTGAGCTGAATGGAGCAGTCCCCGCCGTTCCGGTATGCGGTCTCATACATCCTTTTGATTTCTTCCATCCCCGGTTCATACCGTTCCTTTTTTGTATCCGCAAAACAGACTTCACACTCCATGTTGCAGCGATAGGTAATCTCCAATACGGCCGTGCAGGTCTTTCCTTCATGCTCCCCGCACAAACCACAGTCAAAGGGGCAATCCTTTTCCGGCTCCGGACCGGTTCCGCACGGTTCGGCGTGTACGGACTGCCCCATCCATTCCCTGTACTGCTTCGCATCACTCCAGACCAGCACCTGATATCTTCCATGCTCCGGGCATTCCTTTTCCAGAAACACCTTCCCATCCTCTTCGATATGCCGGGCCGGAATCTTCTTCAGGCATTCCGGGCACAGGCTCTGTGTCTCATTTATGATATTTTTCATAACAACTCTCTGATGTCCTCTCATACTTGTGGCTATGCTGACGCCCGGCGCAGACAATCATGAACATTTATTTTCCTGCTTCTCTGCTCAACACCAGTGTCTCCACCACGCTCTCCATCCTGTCACCTGTGAAAACCTCCTGATTCCAGAAATCCGTTTCATACATCAGCACATGCTTCCCGGTCCGTTCTTCCACGATCTTCTGCAGGAGGTTTTGCAGCGCGCCCATCCAGCGGTCGAATGGAAACATACCCAGAACCAGCCCGTCCAACCGATTCTTTTGGATAATCTCACAGATTTTTTCGGCTTCTTCCATGAGGTCCTTTCCGATCAGCATCCCCGTACATTCGATCGCCATATCTTCCAGGACATCCTTTCCCTGAATCGCCACCGCCGTGCTTGCAAACGCCGTATGGTTCAGAAGACCGATCCCATAGTCCTCCATGATCTTCGCGTATTGGGGATTGCATACCGGCGTATAATAGACGGCATACCGGTATTTTACAGACCGGCAGGCTTTCTCCGCCGACACCCTGTCCTGCATTTCTCTCAGAAGGTCTGCCAGAAGCTTCGCGATCTCATCCATATCGGTCCGAAATGATGCCAAAAGCAACGTTTCGATCAGTCCTACTTCCTCGTTTCCGATCACAAACTTTGCCGTCCGGTTGAGAAATCTCAAAATCTGTTCCCTGCGCATTGCCAGCATAAAGCGTTTCATTTTCAGCTTTTTATAGAGCGCATCATTCTCCCCCATCGGGTACCGCTCCCTCACCTGCACAAGTCCGTGCTCAATCTGCCGCCGCAGATACTCCCTCTGGCAGCCGCTTTTTGTAGGTTTATGGACAAGGATATGCATGGTTTCCGGCTCATCATCCTCCAGCATCACGTCCTGCTTGGGCGCCTCGTTGCAAAGCAGGCCGTAGGACCAGCGGATATCCGGGCGGGGCACCATCTGTTTTTCACTCAGAAGCCCTCGCATCAGATTCACCCCGCAATGCCTGCAGCCGTTGGAAACCGCCAGCTTTTCCTCCAGGCCGATGATCCCGTACAGGACGACCATTACAACCAGATCCGGCGTACAGACTTCGGCATGCAGCCCGGCCTCCCGCAGGGAATCTCTCAGCCAGTACATCCCTGTATTGGTCCCGGGGACATTATAATAGATTTTGATGCAGGGCTCCTCCCACAGATGCTCATAACCGATCCATTCTCGGACATACAGTCGCAGAAGCGCCCTGACACCGGACAGCTCCATATGAAAATATTTTGGAAGATGTTCCTCACAGCACCTTCCCAAAATCTCCTCCGTCACGCCAAACCTGACGCATGCCCGGACCAGATACGGCCGCTCCTTTTCGGCATCCGGAAACTGCAGTAATTTTAAAAATTTCAGATAGCGGTCTTCTCCATGCATTGTACCTTCCCCTTATCCGCCGGGCAAGCCTGCCCGGGTGTACAGTTCACGGCCTAACCGGCCGCAAACTGTAACGCCCGGGTTCCTGTTCTTCCTTTTTTATTCCTGCCGCAGGATATAGCCCAGGATATCCTGATATCCTACGATGCTTTCATCTTCATAGCAGATTTCCTGCAGAATTCCTGTGCAGGGTGCATGGATCTCCAGCACCCTCTTCTGTACTTCGAAGGAACACAGTGTGTCCCCTTCCTCTACCGGATCCCCTTCTTCGACATTCCAGAATACCATCAGGGACTCGGCCGCCGTATCCACCGGCCGGTTCTGGCATTCACACTCGAATCCCGGAATCTTGCACGGCATCAATTCTCTCGGCACAACGATCGGTACCCGCATCCTATGCCTCCTTTGCGTAGAACGGGCAAGCTTCTTTCCTGCAGTCCAGATTCCTCTCACTGTATCTGCAGCGGATCTGCTCCGGCATCGAAAGCGTGATCCCCAGCTTTTCCTCAATGGTTTTCCGTGCGGAATACAGAGCCAGAAAGCAGCAGCGTTTACAGCAGCGCGGCCCTTCCACGCCTGCAATAGAAGCCAATGCGTCTGCCGTGGCCTGATTGGCTGCTGCCCATCCCTCCTGAGACAAAGGAGTGATCCCTCCATACACGCTGTAAAAGATCCCCACGCCTACACCTGCCCCGCAGGCTCCGTAGAACCCGCAGAAGCCGCCCAGGATATTCCTGGCCCGCTGCTTAGCAGTATCCAGCCTTTCGATAAGCTCCTTGCGTTCCCCTCCCACGGCCGTATGGCAGGCCGTGAGAAGGACCGCGGGGACAATATAATGATGGTAGGGATAGTGCATCGGGATTTCCCTGATATCCATCAGTTCCGTCGCCATCTCATACAGATCCGTCTTTTTTTCATCAAACATGGCCAGACATTTTTCCTTGACTGCCCCGAAAATTTCATCTTTCAGTACGACTTTTCCCATTTCCTTCATCCTCTTCTTGAAAAGCCTTATTCACAGCTCTTTACTTGTGAAATGCTTTGCCCAACGCGTTTTTGCAGGTTTCCATGACGATCTCCGAGAGGGTCGGATGTGCATGGATACTGTCCGCCACATCGTCCAGGGTCAGTCCGTTCTGGATCGCAGTCGCAATTTCCTCGATCAGCACGGAAGCATCTTCCCCGAAGATATGTCCTCCGATAATCTTATGATCCTCTTTCCTGGCGGTTACTTTGATCAGCCCTGTGGTCTTCTGCATCGCCATCGCCTTCTCATTGCTGGAAAACCGCATCTTTCCGACCATGACCTCAATCCCCTGCTCTTTTGCTTCATCCGCCGTGAGACCAACCATTGCGATCTCCGGATGGATAAAGATGGCTGAAGGGATCACATCATATCTCATGTGTGCGTCATTGCCTGCGATCACTTCCGCGGCAATCAATCCCTGCTTCTGTGCCTTATGGGAAAGCTGCGGCCCTGCCGTGATGTCGCCGACCGCATAGATGCCGGGAACGGATGTGCGCATCTGGTCGTCCGTTACGATCTGTCCCTTGGGAGTCATTTCCACTCCAACCTCCTCCAGATTCAGCTCCTTTGTATTCAGGCTCCGCCCGATCGCGACCAGCGCCTTGTCCGCTTCGATCTTTTCCCCGTTGGCAAGCTCACAGCACACTCTGCCGTTCTCCAGCACCTGGATCGACTGGATGCCGGAACCGCACTTCAATGTAATTCCGTTCTTTTCCATGTATTTGCTGACCGCGCCGGTAATCTCAGAATCCTTCAGGGTCGGCACAACATGTGGCATCATTTCCACAATCGTGACTTTTGACCCGAAAGCAGAAAAAATATCCGCAAATTCCAGCCCCAATGCCCCGGCTCCAACTATGATCAGTTCTCCCGGCATTTCCTGCAGGTTCAGCGCCTCATCGCTGGTGATGATATTCTCTTTGTCAATATGGAATGCAGGGATCATGGCCGGCTCACTTCCGGTGGCAATGATGATATTTTCTGCCGTAACAGTTTTTTTCTCTTCTCCGTTCACAAGCTCTACCGTGTGTGCGTCGATCAGCCTGGCCTTTCCCTGTAGCCTGTCAATGCCCCTTGGTTTGATCAGCATATTGTCCAGCCCGAATTTGAGGCTGTTGACAGCCATCATCTTTTTCTGATGGATCACCTTCATATCTGGTTTCGCGTCCGAGACGACAATCCCATATTCCTTTGCCCTCATAACCTCCGCATAGACCTTTGCCGACTGCAGCAATACCTTGGTCGGAATACACCCTCTAGATACACAGGTACCTCCCGTGCCATTTCTGCGGTACTCTACCAGTCCTGTTTTCTTTCCCAGATCCGCGCTCCGCATCGCAGACGCACATCCACCGGAACCGGCCCCAATACTTAACACATCATAATCATACATCCTGCAGCCCTCCTTCATTTTTATAACCAATCTGCTCTGCAAATTGATCGCTGCCGCATCTTTTTCATACGGTTCTTTTCACTATCTGTCTTTTTCATAGATCATCTGGCAGTAAGACAGGTCCGCTCTTTTAAAAAAGGTATCTCTCTTCTGCACTGTTTCGCCGCATCCTTCGCATCCGGATTCCCCGCTGTGAAAATATGCGCTCAGGTATCCGCCGATTTCCCCAACTCCCACTCTGTAGACTTTGCATAGCCACAGGGTGATGCGGATCAGCTCCCCGTATTCTTCCTGATAACGGAGCTTTCGGAATCCGGCCTCTTGTATCATATCCTCGTAGCACTCTCTTGTCTGGACACCGGCAAAGCAGGGGATATGCACCACCTCTTCCCGCAGAAGCTCCTCCCCGCCGTTTCGGATCACAAAATCGTGGATCAGAAGCCTCCCGCCTGGTTTCAATACCCGGCAGTATTCCCGCAGTGCCTCTCTCTTTTTCGGCATCGGTGAAAATGCGGATTCGCTGAACACCCCGTCAAAGCTCCCGTCCGCAAACGGAAGCTCTGCGGCATCCGCCCAGAGATACCGAAGCTTTCGGTTTTTCCCGCCGCCATGCCTCTCCTTTGCCTGACGGATCAGATCCCCTGAGATGTCAAATGCGGTCACATCCAGTCCTTGTTCCGAAGCCAGATATGCTGCCCCGTCGCCCACAGAGCATCCGGCTTCCAATATTTTCATGCCTGGCTTCCATGCGGTATAGGGCATCCCCTTTTCCAGAAGCCGGAATCTTTCGGGCCTGATTTCGAATGCTTTGGCAAGCGGCAGATTTTTTCCCATATTTATTTTCCTTCCAGCATCTGCTCTGCCGATGCCAGCTCATTCACCACATAATCCCCGTCCAGGTATTCCACACCGCACTGCGGGCATTTATATCCGGTTCCCGGAGGAAGGTCCACCTCCCCATAGATCAGCGCAATATCAAATACCTCTTCCATATCTACATTACATTTACTACATTTCCAATGAGCCATGATCCTTTCCTCCTATTCCCCGTCTTCCGTAAGCTTCACTCTATGGCTGTACGCATTCTCTACGATGATTTTTCCGCTGTCGTCCTTCGTATACTCCGCATACACCGTAAATTCACCGAGCCGTTTCTTTCCAAGAAAATGGCCGTTGTCTTCATCATACAGCTTCTGTTCTGTCTCTGCATATTCCAGAACTTCCTCCACATCCGCTTCCTGGATTCCCCTTTCTTCCATCAATGCTTTTGCTTCATCATTTATCTCAAAGACCATATTTTTTACCTCCTTAGTTTTCTCTAATTTATTTGACACTACCTTTTCTCTTTACTGCGCCCGTCTGCAAAGCAGATGTTCCATGCGGGCAGCTCCCGCACCTGTTAAGAGGCAGCCACAATGCATGTGGCTGCCTCCCCTTTCAGTAAAATCAGTATCAATTCATCTCTTTCTTCATATACAGAAGCTGAGAAATACTTTCGATACGGGTACGCAGCGCCTCTTCACTGTAGTCACGGTCATCCCAGAAATCGGATTCCATATAGAAATGCGGAACACCCGTTTTCTTTTCTACCAGGTCTGCGCACATCTTCTGGTGTGCCCCCAGCCATCTGTCGAAGTCAAAGAAGCCCATCAGCATTCCGTCCGGTTTGTTTGCATTTACCTTTTCCACCATGGACTCTACTTCACAGCCCATATTCTGTCCCATCGGGAACCGCAGCCATTCTTCCGCAAAGCTGGAATAAATGTCCGTCGCATATTTATGCGGTGACATCTGGCTCTTGCTGGGAGTCATGGTCTCGCTGAATGTGGTCGCAACGCCGTTTTCACGGAACAGCCTGTCTACCCATGGAATACAGAACGGTACGAAGTAGCTTCCAAGCTTCGGAGCGCCCTTCGGTGTCACGCCGTTGCCGGCCTTGATCTCCGCACGGATCTCCTGGAGCAGGACGTCGATAGCCGGCTCCATATAGGTATATCCGTTATTGAACGCGGTTACCATCGGCATCGCGAACTGAGTCAGCGCATTTCCTCCGATCGGAACCGGATCTGCCTTACATACCAGAGATACAAGCTGTCCGTATTTAAATGAATACTTCAGGTTCTTTGCCTGCGCGTCCTTCAAAGCTTCGTCATTGATCTCGATCCCCGTAAGCTCATGAATCTGGCGGATACCGTCTTTGAATACGCCTGACAGATATTTGATACGTTCTTCATCCTCATAATCTGTCTCGTCAATCTTGGTATCATGGGCGATACGTGATACTACGGCTGTCCACTCTTCCCCAACCAGACACTGAATAAATTCATCTGTCTTCGGTCCCTCGTCGCAGTTCATTCCCCAGCTCCAGATTACATTCGGCGCTACCAGGATCTTCTTCGCAAATGCGGATACACGCATCTTATTCAGCGGGCAGTGGCGGCATCCATATGTAAAACCGATCTCCTCCGCATAATTGATATACGGAGCCGCGTTGTGGAAGAAGGAATTGATGGTATTCACAAGCAGGAAATCCGGGAATCCCACATACATATCTGGACGTGCGGATTTCATGGTGTAATAGGAAAGAGGCACGCATGGGATGATTCCGTATACAACCGGCTTCCCTTCTTTCTTTTTCTCTCTTGCGCCGACCACAAGGTCTACGATCTCCCGGAAGAAAGCGCCCATCATCATCCGCAGTCCCTTGAACTTGATATCCCAGTTCGTCGGGATAAAATCATTGATCGCAAACTCTACATTTTCATCAGACAGGCCGATGATCTCTGTCGCCTCCATCCATCTGGGCAGAAATGCATCCAGTTCTTCCCCGTGAAACTCTGCAAGTTCCAAAAGCTTTTTATTCAGTTCTACACACTTAGACATTTATTTTCCCTCCTTAACACTTTCCACGAAGCTCTCAATTCTCGTTGTAAGAGGCCCTGTAGACTCTCTTGAATATTCATAAGAAGACTCCAGCTTGAGCATCGGAACCTTACTCTCCTCCAGCCATTTTGCAAGGCAGGTACATTCCATATCATAGATCTCATCAAAGCATAGCTGATACCACACGACACCGTCGATCCGGTAGTCTTCGATCATCTGTTTGAAATACGCGTACCTCTCCTTCCATCCGGGCTGCATCACGGACAGCGGCAGTGTGTCTACATAACGGTTCTTTGCAAAATTATGCACCAGATCTCCTTCCGTATCCACATCCTTCTGCAGTACACGGTAGCCCTCGTCAAAGTACTCCGCGACAATTGCTCCTCCGCTCTGCTCAAAGATTCTCGGAACAGTGTAATCCCCGATGGCGATCGCGCGGCCGATAAACAGAAGCCTCGGCGCGTCTGCGTCAAAGATTCCTTCCGCATTGGTCAGTTTGTCGTAAATCGCCGCCAGCTTCTCCAGCATCACATCCGGATCTACGATGAAGGAATAGTGATGAAGATGAATCACATCGTCCAGGCCGATGGGCGGATTGTCTTTTTTCCGGAGGTCATTGATCTTCCTCAGCCATTCATTGATCTGATTAGATTTTTCAAAATTCGCCTTCGCCTCATCCCAGTCCACTTTCTTTCCTGTGATCTCCTCTACTTCCGCGATCATCCCGCGCAGGGACTGCTCATAATATCCGTCCGCGCCGTCCGTCTTCCAGTCTGCCGGGATCCCAACCTTATTTACCTTGATTCCTTTAAACTCCAGCATCTCCGTGATACGTCCGATATGATTGTCTGTCTGCTGGGTTACGAGCAGGTCGCTGATGGGCATGATCGGATCCAGCCCAAGCTGCATAAATCCGGCCAGTGATCGTGCCAGAGGATTCATGAAGCGAAGCATATAGTCCAGAACCGCGTCCGTGGGCTCCGGCTCCCCGCCTCTCAGCGCGAGATAGGTCTGAGCGCCTGCCGCACGGATGATTTCTTCCGGAATATAGGTTCCGTTGTACTCGATGATCTTCGCTCCGTCCTTCTTTGCCTGAATCAGTTCTTTTACTCTTCCTCTTGAAAGAGCGTCCAATTCTTTCATAATTTCTCTCACTTGTGTCTGCCTCCTTTTTCTTAAGTGATTTTATCGCCACGCAGAATCACTGCGCAGTTTTCGCGTCTTACCTTGCAAAATCCGCCCCCAGGGGCATATATCTGGGAAATTGCCTTCCTCTACGCCTTCTGATACTCCTTGCGGGCCCGAAGTGCTGCCCCAAGAGCCGCCGTGGACTGGGGCTTTTCAATTGCATGAACCTCTTTATCCAGAAGCTTTGCGAAGATACGCTCAATCCCCTTATTGTTCGCGACTCCGCCGGAAAAAACAATGGGCTCCGGAAATGAAATCCTGGCCGCCTTGCCTTGGGCAATGATCCTTCTCGCGATGGACATCCCGGTTCCGGCCGCAATATCTTCTACCGGAATATTCTGTGACAGATGGGATATGATCTCCGACTCCGCGAAAATGGTACACATACTGCTGATCTCAACCGGCTTAGTGGCTTTTAAGATCAGGTCTGAGAGTTCTTCCATCTCCACGCCCAGCAGCCTGTGCGTCAGTACTTCAAAAAATCTTCCCGTACCTGCCGCACACTTGTCATTCATTCCGAACTTATCCACATTTCCGTTTGCGTCCATTTCAATGACCTTGCTGTCCTGGCCGCCGATATCTATGATCGTCCTGGCGCCGGGGTACACATGCTCGGTTCCCACCGCATGCGCGATGATCTCAGGAATATTTTTATCTGCCCGCTCAAATGCTTTCCTTCCATAGCCGGTGGACACCGTATACGCAACGTCCTCTATGGAAGCGCCTGCCTTCTCCAATACCTCCTGCAGTACCTTCTCACCGCTGGCATTGCGGTTAAACTCCGTCATGATCCTGGTGAACATGACTTCCCGTCCATCCTCATCTACCAGCACGGCTTTCGAAGTCGTAGACCCTATATCAACTCCTGCGTACAGCATACTGTTCTCCTTTCCTTTTTATTTACATCGTAAATAATCAGATGAAATAGAAGCACACTTCCGTGTGCATTTTTATTTACGTTGTAAATTTTATAATATAAAAATAACATGTATTGCACTTTTTGTCAATCGGCCACACATGTTCTTTTTATTTTTTGTCTATATTGCACAAAGCACAATATTTTTCCGTATATCATTGTCCTGAGCCAAATACACACTCCACACAATATTCTACTTGATATAAAAATTCTTCTTTGGACAGAGGATTGATCCCGTTGATATATTTTTTCAGCTCACTGTACATCATATCCTCACAGATCCTGCAGGCAAGCTTATAATTTGGTTCCTTGCTGTATTTATAATAGGACTGGAGCGGATTGACAAACAGCCGCAGCTCCGCGTCCGCATAAAACTTCGTATACCCTTCTCCCAGCATAAACTTCATCAGATTCCCGTGCTTTTCGCCGTATTCATAAAACTGCTCCGCATAAATCTTGATAAACGCGGCCACTCCGCTTCTGTCCTTTTCCTCTTTCAAAGCCAGATTCTCTATAATGCTGCGGTACAGTTCATTGTATCCCCGGATCATCAGTTCACGCTTCACTTCATCGATATTGCTCACATAATTATACATGGTCATGGAGGAAACTCCCAGTTCGGAGGCGATCCGCCGTGCGGACAGCACCTCGATCCCCTCCTCCTCCACAATCGTGACCGCAATGTCTATAATCTGCTGCTTGTCATACAGAACCTTATTTCTTCCCATAGTTTGCCCTTAGGATCTGTCATGAAATAAGCTTTTATTTTGACTTGTCTAAATCTGCATCAAAGTTGAATATTATTTCATGACAGTCCTTACCATCTGACGAATTCTTGTATGGTAGGAGATATTCTGAATTCGAGACAGTCTGTCCTCCTTTGTAAGTGTTGCGTCATTCCAGAAGTTTCCTTCCAGATAATATTGCGGGATTTCCGTGTTCTCCTCAACAATCTGGAGCATCGTCTTGTGCATGCCCTCTATCCAGCAGTCAAAGGAGAAAAAGCCGTATAATACACCGTCTACCGGTTTTTCTTTCAAAATGCGTATTACCATGTTCGCCTCATCGCCGGAATTGACAGCTGACGGCTGGGAGAGCCATTGCTTCGCCATAATCCTGTAGATATCCGATTCATCTTCGCACTGCTTCTGGGTCGAGGAAGCCGCAAAATACATATCATACGCAATATTGATCCCCTGACTCTCAAAAACCTGTCCCACCCAAGGGAGGCAATAAGGCGTAAAAAAGCATGCAAACTTCGGTGCCCCTGCCGGCAGCCTGCCTTCTTTTCTCCGGATCCGTTCCCGAAGCTCCCCGATGAATACGTCAATCGCTTCCAGAAAGTACTGCCACCCCGTATCAAAGGGCGTATGCTGTATCGAGCTGAACAATGAAAAGTCATTGCAGGAAGCAGGCTGCGGATCGGCCTCATAGATCAGCCGGGTCATTTCCTCGAGCTTTGAGACATATTCCTGATAGAGCGCCTCCGCTTTTATGATATGCTCTTTATTCACGGCAATACCAGTATAACCCGAAATCTCTTTTTGTGCAAATGCTATCCGCTCGGACAGATACGCTACCCTTCTGTCATCCTGTGCTTCCCGAACCCCCATTTTCACGTCATGGGGCATCATGGTGACCACGGAGTGGCCTTCTGACTCCATTTCCAGACATTTCATATACTCGTCCGTTTTGGGGCCCTCATTGCAGAGCATCCCCCAATTCCATTCGACAGTGGGTACCACAATGATCCCCTCACACTGGGCATTGATCCTCATCCGGTTCTTCCGCAATGCTGTCCGTTCTTATTCAGGCAGGAAAAATCCTTTCCCTGCATCAGTTCCGTCTTACCAAACAACACCCGAATCACAGAGAACAGCAGGAAATCCGGCTGTGAAATATGAATCCGGTCCCCGCCTGCCACCTTATTTGCATAAACCGCTGCCGGATGTACGGGCAGGTTGCAGTATACAATCCGTGCCCCATTTGCCTTATACTCTGCCAGCCTGGAAAACTGGATTAGCTCCCGGATAAAGGCTCCAATGCACTTTCTGACACCCTTTAGCGAGATGTCCCAGTACTGCGGAATCCATTTTTCCAATGAATCGTGCACATCCTCCTTCGAAACATTGAGCAGCTCGCACACATGTTTCCAAAATGGGAGGTTTTCCTCCGCTTCCTCCTCTGTAAATTCAAACGCCATTAAATATTGCCTGTATATATCGCCCATCAAAAAATCCCTCTCCCGTGTCCACCTGAATTTTTTAGTATTATAC
>VSNK01000074.1 GCA_009774255.1 Faecalicatena sp. | reverse complement strand
TGATTGACGACAACGCAGTGCTGGCAGAAATAGCAGGTGCAGAATTCACCGTTAATTACGCAATGCTGTACTAGGCTGCTGCGCCTTATGATAAATGACGGAATCTATCTTATTAAAACAGAAAGCAGGCACTGGATGTTGTCTGTCTTGTCATCATAAAAGTACCACAAGGGGATATTACTATGAGCATCTATACCAAAAAAGGAGACAACGGGAAGACTTCGCTTATAGACGGTATCAGCGTGTCCAAGTCCGATGACAGGATTGAACTTCTGGGCACCATTGATGAGTTAAACAGCGCGATCGGACTGGCAAAGGTCATTGCCGATCATCCGCTTTACGACGAACTTGCCCGCAGACAGCAGGAGTTGATGCAGATGATGTCCGGGATTGCCGATCCGCGCAATCCGGAATATCGATTCAGCAAAGAAGAGACCCTGACACTGGAAGAGGGCATTAACCATATGGAGAATCTATTTCCAAGAATAAAGGATCCTGTCCTGTACGGCGGCTGTGAACAGTCCGCAAGGCTTGATATGGCGCGTGCGGTCGCGAGACGCGCGGAGCGCCGCCTTCGAAAAACAGCATTGAACTATGGGACCGATCCGAAAGCAACGCAGTATCTAAACCGTTTATCCGATTATCTTTATGTAACGGCACGTTATGCCGACTACCTGTTTTCCAGCCAAAGTGAAAAGGAGCTCTGACCGGAAAAAGTCCCCCGCAGTTCATCTGACTGCGGGGGACTTTTTTCTGTTGATCTCTCGTCATTTCAGCACGCCGTAGAAATATTGATTCAGCATGTCCCAGGATTTCTTGCCGTCATCCGGCAACGCTGAAACATCCTCCTGCATCTTACTGATACACTGGTCTATATACTCAATCAGCTTTTTATTCCTGTTTGCTTTTCCCAATTCTGACGTGACTTTCTTCTTTTGAAGAAGCTCTAATATGTAATCCTTCCACTCATCATCCAGCTTCAGCCTGACCAGCTCTTCAAACAGCATCGGCGGAATACTTTTTTCCTCCAGCAGCCATTTTGCCTGGAGCATCTGCCTGAGGAGATAAAAATACTTAATCAGCCAGACCTCATCATCCCGAAAATAAGTCCGAAAATCCAGCGAAGCCACATGGAGATAATTCCGGGCACACTTTTTCACAGAAAAATATTCCGGGAGGAGCTTTTTCATCTCCTCAGCCTCCGGTGTGGACCGATAGATTGTTGGAGAAGCGAACCACTCATGCACCTCCGGCGTTGACCGATATACCATACGCAGCACTCTCCGCAGATCCCACCCTTCGATATCCAGAAGGTCATCCTGCTGTGCATCCATCGAATCCCGAATCTCCTCCAGCCGGAGGTACTCTCTTTTATCTCTTATATAAATAAAACGCACATCATAATCGCTGTTCGGTGAGGGAAATCCCCAGGCTCTGCTTCCTGCTTCCACGGCCCAGATGATCCTCACCTGCTCACGCTGTTCTATCTCACCCAATTTTGCCCGAATAATCGCATCCATCTCAATTCCCTCGCATTTATTTCATTATTCTGTCGTTGTGCAAAGCTACTATGGCCGCCTGTACGCCCAAACTACGGCTAACATTCCAGGGCATTAGGGACAGTTCCTTACATGCTTTCTTACTTTCTTCATCTAGTATATAGCAGGCAATTTCCAAATGCAATGCTTACATTTTTAAATTTCTATAAATATTCGTTGCTGGTTACAGTTCACTGACTGGCCGCGAATTCGACCTGTCAATTTTCACTTTGTCCCACCTTTAGAATTGCTCCTAATCCTCCTGAACCTCCGGTTCCGGATAGACTTCCCCGAAGGTCTCCACCGTTACTTTTTTCATCACCTGCGGTTCCAGAGGCCTGTCCTGGTAGTCCGTAGCGGTATCCGCGATTTTATTGACCACGTCCATCCCTTCCGTCACTTTTCCGAAAGCTGCATACGCCCCGTCCAGATGAGGAGACTTTTTATGCATAATGAAGAACTGAGAGCCTGCGGAGTCCGGATGTATCGCGCGTGCCATGGACAGGACGCCCTCATCATGCTTCAGGTCATTTTCAAAACCGTTCTGTGAAAACTCTCCCCGGATACTGTAGCCCGGACCGCCCATCCCGGTTCCGTCCGGACATCCGCCCTGAATCATAAATCCGCTGATCACACGGTGAAAGCTTAAACCGTCATAGTATCCCTTTTTTACCAGTGAAATAAAATTCCGCACCGTATTTGCGGCAATCTCCGGATAAAGCTCCGCTTTCATAATATCGCCGTTCTCCATCTCAAATGTAACAACTGGATTCGCCATATTCTTATCCTCTTTTCCTCTTTATATAATTTCTCTGTTCTGATTCACAATTACTATTGTAGCGAAAAATCCTCTGTCCGTCAATTTATGTTTCCGAAATTAAACAATACTGGTTGAAATGTACATTTCTTTTTTGTATTTTTAGTTATTTATTATATTGCCTGTTTTCGTATTCTCCGATATACTATGCCTAGAAACAAACGAAAAACAATTTCAAGGAGGCTATTTAAAATGGCAAGTTTATCATTAAAGGGAATTCAGAAAATTTATCCGAACGGATTTCATGCAGTACAGGATTTTAATTTGGAGATCGCAGATAAGGAATTCATCATCTTCGTAGGACCTTCAGGATGTGGAAAGTCTACCACACTTCGTATGGTAGCCGGTCTGGAAGATATCTCCGGCGGTACTCTTACAATCGACGGCAAGGTTATGAATGACGTAGAGCCGAAGGATCGTGATATCGCAATGGTATTCCAGAACTACGCTCTGTATCCGCATATGACAGTATATGACAATATGGCTTTTGGTCTGAAGCTTCGTAAAGTTCCGAAGGATGAGATCGACAAGAAAGTTCGTGAAGCTGCAAGAATTCTTGACCTGGATAAGCTGCTTGACCGTAAGCCGAAGGCTCTTTCCGGTGGTCAGAGACAGCGTGTTGCGATGGGACGTGCTATCGTTCGTCAGCCAAAGGTATTCCTGATGGATGAGCCTCTTTCCAACTTGGATGCCAAGCTGAGAGTTCAGATGCGTATTGAGATTTCCAAGATTCATGAGAATCTGGGCGCTACGATCATCTATGTAACACATGACCAGACAGAGGCGATGACCCTTGGTACCAGAATCGTTGTTATGAAAGACGGTATCGTACAGCAGATTGATACTCCTCAGAACCTTTACAACATGCCTTGCAATCTGTTCGTAGCAGGTTTCATCGGATCTCCGCAGATGAACTTCCTGGATGCAGTTGTCCGCGTTGCCGGCAATGATGTCACCCTGAAGGTCGGCGATTATGTATTGAGAGTTCCGGACAGCAAGAAGCAGGCTCTGATCAAAGGCAACTACAATGGGAAGACCGTTGTTCTTGGTATCCGTCCTGAAGACGTACATGACTCCGAAGAATTCATCGCTCAGAATCCTGACAGCGTTGTTGAATCTACCGTTAAGGTTTACGAGCTGCTTGGCGCGGAAGTATATCTGTACTTTGATGTAGCAGGAACTCAGATGACCGCTCGCGTAAATTCACGTACACCTCTGAGAACAGGCGACAAGGCTGTATTCGCACTGGAAATGGAAAGAATTCATCTCTTTGACAAAGAAACAGAGTTGACGATTACGAATTAGTAGTTTAAAATAAAAATAGCAGCTTACGCTCCGGCGAGGCACACAAAAAAGGCTGTACGGTGTACAGCCTTTTTTAATACTTTAGGCAGGTGAATAACATGGACTATTCAACACAACTGGGGTCTGCTGTCAATGAACTGCAGCGGATTACCGGCATCAAACTGGAAGTTGCGGCAGACTCCGCTGAAGAAGAAGCGCGTGCCTTAAAGCAGATACGCTGCCTGTGCAATGCCTATAAAGAAAAGTTCAATAAGAACCATTTTCTGAAAAATCTCATGTCCGGAAGCATCTCCGCCATGGAAGCATTAGAAGACGCGCAGCGTCTGCACATTGCCCCGGAGGAACGGCGTATTCTCTTTCTCCTGGAAAAGAAAGGCCCTCTGAATGACACGGTGATGGAAATACTGAAAAATCTGTTTCCATCTCAGACCAAATCATACCTGATTCCCATGGCGGAATCCACGCTTGCCATCATCCGTCCTCTGAAAGCCACGGAAACGGAGCATGAGGTTTCCCGGCTTGCACACATGATCGTGGACACCCTGAATGCGGAGGCTCTAATCCGGGTCTGGGTGGCATACAGCGGAATCATAGAGCAGCTTACGGATCTTGGCCGTGCCTGGCAGGATACCAGCCTGGCGCTGAAGGTCGGAAAGCTCTTCTACTCCGATCAGACCGTATTTCCCCATAACCGCCTGGGAATCGGAAGACTGATCTATCAGCTTCCCATCCCGATCTGCGAGGGCTTTCTAAAAGAGCTTTTTGGAGACAATATTCCGGATTCCCTGGACGAAGAGACGACCGCTACGATCAACCGCTTTCTTCAGAACAATCTGAATATTGCCGAGACCTCAAGGCAGCTTCACATGCACCGCAACACCCTGATCTACCGACTGGACCAGGTTGAGAAGCGTATGGGGCTGGATCTTCGTATATTTGAAGATGCCATGACCTTTAAGATCGCGTCTCTGGTGATGAATTATTTACACACAGAAAGGAACTCAGAACATGAATGATGCTTTTTATGAACAACTTGTAACCCGGAAAACAAAGCCCCTTGATATCCTTCTCCGCCTCCTGATCATTGTCTTCATTGCACTGGTCGCGGTCATCGGGATGCTTTTCGTTGGATTTCTTGCTTTTTTCATTGCGGTACTTTTGGCTATGGGCGCATATTATTTTATTTTCCCGCGCTTCAATGTGGAATATGAATACACACTTTTGAATTATGATATCGATGTAGCTGCCATATTCAGCAAGGAAAAGCGGAAAAATATCACCTCATTTGATATTCGCCAAGCGGAGATCATTGCCCCGAAGGGCTCTCCCCGTCTGAATTCTTATCACCCCGCCAAGACACACGATTTCACCTCCGGTGAGTCGGACGCGAAAGTCTATGCGGTCATGATTCCCCTGGAAGCCGGCGTCACCTGCATCCTTCTGGAACCGGACCGAACCATGCTGGAACACATGAAATCATGGACCGGTATGAAATTATATGAAGATTAATCGTAGCTTCTCAGCACAGGATAGCGCATTTACTGCGCTATCCGTACGAAAACGTATAAACCGCAAGAGTAATCTCCATTGCCGAAGGCAATTCTCTACTTCCATTTTACTTGTTTACATGAATCCGGCTCATGATCTGGCCGATGGGTGCCGAGATCGTAAGATCGGCCCTCACTGCGCGCCCGGTTTCCGATTTATTGATAACCACCAGATATTTTCCCTGAAAATAATCTATGAATCCGGCCGCCGGATATACGACAAGAGACGTCCCTCCGATAATCAGCATATCCGCGTTCGTGATCGCCCGTATTGCCCCCTGTATGACGTCGGAATCCAGCCCTTCCTCGTACAGAACCACGTCCGGCTTGACCAGGCCGCCGCACTTCTCACACCGCGGACTTCCCTTGGCATATTTCACATACGGAGCATCGTAAAACGCATGGCAGTCCATACAGTAGTTCCTCATAATGCTTCCATGCAGCTCATATACTGTTTTACTGCCTGCCGCCTGATGCAGACCGTCAATATTCTGCGTCACAACGGCGGACAGCTTTCCTGCCTGCTCCAACTCCGCCAGCTTCAAGTGAGCCGCATTCGGTTTGGCATCCAATATCATCATCTTTTCCTTATAAAATTCGTAGAACGCATCCGTATGCCCCATAAAAAAGCTATGGCTCACGACCTGCTCCGGAGAATACTTATATGACTGATGGTAAATGCCGTCGGCACTCCGAAAGTCCGGGATATTGCTCTCCGTCGATACCCCCGCTCCTCCAAAAAATACAATCTTCCTGCTTTCATCAATCATCTTCTGCAGTTGTTCTGTTTCCTTCTCATACATGGGACTCCCTCCTTCTATTACATCCTTATGGCTGAGTTTCCGAAAGTACTCTTATCATATTTCTTCAATATTTCCGCGGTCGATATGCATCTGGATGATCTCCTGCATCTTTCTCCATATGATTTCCGAAGTTTCTTCTATCTTTTCATTCCGCTTGTAGACCTGGGACTTCTTCACCTGATGCTCCTTCCAGCTGATGCCATCGGCTGCATCATTTAAGAGAAGGGGCTGAAAATTATCCAGAAGATGGGCGTACTTTGCCTCGGCCGTCTCATAAGCCTCAAATTCCTCCCACAATTCCCGGAAGTACTGTCCCTGGTCCTCGGGCAAAAGGCCAAAGAGCCGGTCGGCTCCCGCCTCTTCCCGCTCCCTCTTTGTTTTTGCTCCGGCCTCATCATACGCATAAGTATCTCCCGCATCAATCTCTACCAGATCATGGATCAGCACCATCGTCATAACCTTGCTGACATCCACCGGTTCCTCCGCATGTTCCTGCAGAAGATACGCCATGAGCGCGATATGCCAGGAGTGCTCCGCATCATTCTCTCTTCGTCCGGCATCCGCAAGATAGGTCTGACGAAATATATTCTTCACCTTATCGATCTCTACAATAAAACGGATCTGCTGTTTTAGCCTGTTCCACTTTTGTTCGTTTTTCATTTTTCCACCCTATTTCATGAGATATAGAAAAAACAGGCATCTTTCAGCCTGTTCACTCTATCTACAGTTCTATCTTTCCACTTGTATCTTCATTTATTACATAATAAGCGGCCGATTCCTCCGGCTTCAGGTAGATCTTAACATCCTTCATGTCGCCGACCTTATTCTTCAGAACCTTCGTCCAGACTTCCTTTACCTTCTGGAAAATATCCTTTTCGGTATATTCCTTGCCGTCGAACTGAAGGAACATCTCGGTTTTCACATCTCCCCTGGAAGAGAGCTTCTTCGCTGCCGGTTTCTTTTCCACAGTCTTTTCCGCAGTCTTCTTTGCTGTCGGCTTTGGTTCTTCCTGTTCAGACACATCCCCAACAAGGACGCCCGCTTTTGTCTCAAGTGCCTTCGTAGTATCTTTCTTTGTTCCGATCGCCTTTGGTGATGGCTTTGGTTCTGCTTTTTTCTTCTCTGCCGTCTTTTTTTCCGCTGCTTTCTTTTCTTCTGTCTTCTTCGATTTGGCTGTCTTCGCAGTCGTCTTTCCCTCAGCCGCTTTCTCTTCCGCTGCTTTTTCTTCTTTTGCTGTCACTTCCTTTGCAGCCGTACTTTCAGCCGCTGCTTCTACTGATTTTTTTCTTGGTGCCATATTGCTCCCTCCTAAAAAACACTTAAGTATCAACTTCCTTCATGACCGTTGTCACAAAGTCCGTTTACCGTATTTTACGTTATTCTTTCCATACTTAGCAGTAAACACTCTATGACTAGATTATTATACCGCATTTTTTATGAAAGGTCAAATCATACCGCAATAATCTTATACGATTTTACAAACAATTCCTTTTCCTGAAGGCAGATGATGCCCTTTTTCCTGGAGATATCCTCATCAAACCCACGATCATCGCAGCGCCCTGCCCATGGTTCCAGACACACAAAGGGCGCATCCTTTACCGACCAGATCCCAAAATTGGGAAATCCCTTACACTGCATGCCGACATAAGGGGAACCGTCTTTTTGGCAAAGCCACACTTCCTCGATCTGGCTGCCGTCAAAAATGAGCGCGTCCCTCGCGAACATCTCCTCCGTAAGCGGGCACATCTCTTCCGTGAGCTTCAAAGTATATACCGTCTCCGGCACGCCGGTCCCCGTTTCCGGATCCAGCAGAATATACTCCAGAACTTCCTTTCCTGGGAACCTCAGAACATAATCTTCCTTTTTTTCTCCCTTTTCAAAACGAAACGCCGGATGTCCGCCGATCGTAAAGTACATGGCCTTTTTTGAACAATTCCTGACCTGCCATTCCACCGTCAGTTCTTTTCCCATAAGGCTGTAATTCACATACAATTCAAAATCACAGGGATAGATTCTTTTCGTCTCATCCGAGGACTTCAGCACAAATGAGGCTGCCTCAGCAGAAGAACTGACACAGTTAAAGACGCTGTCCCTGGCAAATCCATGCTGAGACGTCGGGTATCCGTTTCCCTCGATCCGCATCTGATTGCGGAAGTTCTTTCCCACATTAGGAAACAGGATCGGAGAATGCCGTTTCCAGTAGGCCGGATCTCCTTCCCAGAGAAGCTCGGTATTCTTCTCCTTATCAAAAATACTTGTGACCTCCGCGCCAAGCTCTGCAATCTCCACACAGAGAACATCATTATTCAGCTTCATCGCTCTCTCCTTCCGTTTGAGTCTGCTCTACCTGTACACTGTTATCTACCAGATACTCCGCCACTTTTCTCTGGATGATCGCCTTTTTCAACAGTTCTTCTCCGACACGTTCCGTAAAAGCCTCCACATCTTCCTCACCGGCCTGCTTGGCATATTCCGCAATCAGCTTCTCATACTCCGATTTGGAGGGCTCAAGCTTCTCCTTTTTGGCCAGAAGGCTGCATGCCAGATTTGCCTTGACGATGGTTTCCGCAGATTCCTGCGTCTCCTTTTCAAAATCCTCCGGCGTTTTATTCATATAAGTACTGAGAAACTCCTCAAAGCTCAGACCATAGCCTTCGGCGATCTTTTTATAATTGTCTTCTGTCATCTGGTACTCTGCTTTTACCTCATCCTCAGGAAGCTCCTTCACCTCCGTCTCATCCAGCATAGCGGTCAATGCCGCGTTCTGCAGGATACTGGTCACCTGCAGTTCATGGTTCTCCTCCATTGTCTGCCGGACTTCCTTCTTATATTCCTCGACAGTCTCGGACTCTTCGCTGTTCTCCTTGACCCAGTCATCTGTCAGCTCCGGCGTGATCATCTCATAGATTCCATTCAAGGTAATATTGAAATTGGCCGGCTGATCCGCCACTTCCTCATTCTGATAACCTGCCGGGAATTTTACCATGATGTCAAAATTCTCCCCCGGCATATGCCCCACAATCTGTTCCTCAAATCCCTGATAGCCCCCGTCCGCTGCCAGGAACCGCCCGGAACCCAAAACCAACGACGCGCCCGCGGCGCTTCCGCCGCTGAACTCCACCCCATTGATCGTACCCGTATAGTCAATGTCAACGGTATCTCCGTTCTGCGCCGGCCTGTCTGCAATTGGCTTACGTTCCTGATCCATGGCCAGATAACTGTTGATTGTATTCTCCACATCCGAATCCGTCACTTCTGTCACTTCCAGCTTGGGGATCTCCAGCTTTTTGTACTTCTTTATCGTGATGTAATCATCCGATACGCTTGAGCCGCAGCCGCTCAGGGACAGTGCCAGCGTGCCGCTTACTATCCATGCAATCCATTTCTTTTTCATATCTTCACCTCATATTTTTCCAGCTGTGCGGTTGCGATTCACCAGGTCATTTGCATTGCAATAAAATTCAAATGCCCTGGGAAATAGCAACCGCACCCCTGGGTATTTTTTAAAAGGCGCTTTTCCGCTGATTCCGGAAAGCCTGCTGATTCCTGTTCAAGTATACCATATCCCGCGCATGAAAAAAAGTCATTTTTTTCCCAATGGCAAATGCTCCTCCAAAGGGTTACAGTTCACGGCCGGTTAGGCCGTGAACTGTAACCTCTAAAGCAGAGGCGATAACAGCCGGCTGAACTGTTCCTTCACCCGGACTACAAGTCCTCTCTGGTCATAGATCTTCCTGGTCACATGGGTACACTTTGTCATATCTGTCTCAAAGCTCCGTTCCAGCCGCTGCACGGTGCGCTCGCTGTAGATCACCGCATTGACCTCAAAATTCAGCCCGAAGCTGCGTATATCCATATTGGCCGTCCCCACACAGGCCACCATGCCGTCCACGCTCAGTGTCTTTGCATGGAGAAAACCATGATTATAAACATAGCATTTCGCACCGGCCTGTACAAGTTCTCCCAGATAAGAATAGGTCGCCCAGTAGATAAAGGGATGATCCGGCTTACAGGGCACCATAATACGCACATCCACGCCGGACCGGCTGGCGATCATCAGGGCGTCCATGATCGAATCATCCGGGATCAGATAGGGAGTCTGAATATAAACATGCTTTTTCGCGCTGTGGATCAGCCGCAGATAGTTGTCATGTATCGTCTTCGTCTGAGAGTCCGGCCCGCTGGAAATGATCTGCACCGGGTCATGCCCGTTCCTTACATAGGCAGGGATCTCGAACAGATTATCCTGGAGAAACAGATTTTCTCCTGCCGCATAATTCCAGTCCAGTACAAATCTGACGGCAAGAGAGGTCACGGCCGCCCCCTCAATGCACAGGTGCGTATCCCGCCAGTAGCCAAATTTATTATCCTTTCCCAGGTATTCCCGCCCCACGTTGAAGCCGCCTACAAAACCGATCCGCCCGTCAATAACAACAATTTTTCTGTGGTTCCGGTAATTCATGCGAAGCTGGAACTGCCCCAGCAGCGCCGGAAAAAATTCCGCCACCTGGATCCCTTCCTGCTCCAACCTGCGCCAGTCCCTGTTTCGCATGGCCCGGCATCCCATACTGTCGAACAGAATCCGCACCTCTACGCCTTCTCTGGCCTTGCCGATCAGCACAGGCTCGATCCTTTTCCACAGTTCATCATTGCGGATGATATAATATTGAAGATGGATATAGCATTTTGCCTGCTTCATTTCATCAATCAAGGCACGGAATTTCTCTTCTCCGTCCGTATAGATCCGCACGTCATTATTATCTGTCAGCACTGCCTGGCTGACCTCCAGATTATACAGTATCAGATTCTCATACTGCCTCATCTCCGGATTCGCCATACACAGCCGTTTTCGGTAAATCTTCTCCTCCTGCCGCCGGACCGCGTACTTCAATTCTCCTTCGATCTCTTTTGCTTTGAACATCCTGCTCTTATGATAATCCTGTCCGATCATCAGATACAGGACGAATCCCAGGATCGGAATAAAGTATAAGATCAACAGCCAGGTCCACACGGTCTGCGGGGATCTGCGCTGGAAAAATATGATCACCAGCGACAGCAAAATATTAATAATCACCAGATGCTCCATCACAAAATGATAAGAAGCCACCGTCCCGTTCCAGATCGTTTCCGCCATAAAAAATCCTCCATCACAAAATCCAATCGGTTCGAATAGTAACAAGAATACTTCTAAATCTATTATTTGTCAAGTTTCATGAAAAGATGATTGTGTTAAACTTGCACTTCGCAGAAAACAATGTTACAATAAGTGAAGGAAAAAGAGTAAAGAGGAGGATTTGCCGTGAGGACAGGAACAATTATATTGCTTGTAGTCTTAGTTATTTTAATTGCAGCAGTAGTTGCACTTTATATTTTTGGAAAAAAGATGGAAAAAAAGCAGGCAGAACAAAAACAGCAGATGGATGCCATTGCACAGACAGTCACCATGATGGTGATCGATAAAAAGAAAATGAAGCTAAAAGATGCCGGTTTCCCGGCAGTCGTTGTGGAAAATACCCCCAAGTACCTCCGGCGTTCCAAGGTTCCGGTCGTAAAAGCCAAGATCGGCCCCCAGATCATGTCCCTGATGTGTGACGCGCAGGTCTTTCCCCTGATTCCGGTGGGCGGCAAGCCCATCAAAGCCGTTCTCAGCGGCATCTACATAACCAGCGTAAAGGGAATCCGCGGTTCCCTGGAAAAACCGCAGCCTAAGAAAAAGTTCATGGATCGTTTTAAAAAGGAAAAGAAATAGTCGAAAGAAAAAATAATCGGTGAAAAAGCAGCACACGTTCTCAAAACATGTGCTGCTTCTTTTATTATTCTATAGGAAACTTCTCCGAATTTTCCTATAAAACAAAAACCCTCCGGGGGATGCGCACTACGCGCAAAAGGAAAATGGCTGCTGCCGCAGCCGCGCTTCGGCGCGAGTGTGCGTCAAGACGCACACTTTTCTTGTAGACGATTCGCCCGTCAAAACCTGCAGCAGTGAAAATGGACTTTTGACGGTCGAATCATAGAGTTACAGGTCACGCCTGGTGAAGGTGTGACCTGTAACATCATAGATTTAAAGAAAAATCTCCGCCGGTCCTGGAGACAATATTCATCTTAATGGTACAGTCCGCCATCGGCTCATGATTGACATCCAGTTCGTAATCTAACGATACGTCTATATTCTTGTCAGTCACTTTTACTTCCATATTCTTCGTGTTCACGCCCACCAGCATCTGGCCATAGGGAGTCTGGTAATATGTAAGATTTTTTCTGTTTTTTTCAAAAACCATATGTGAATTCGCGCTTCCCCGCTTGATAATCTCCAGACTGTCATTTCCCGTAATCTTGATCTCGTTCTTAATCACTTCGGGCGTGCCTTCCATCAGCTCGTCATAGATGACATAGTGCTTTCCGTTCCGGCAGTAATAGCTTGCAGGAGTGACCACCTCAATCGGTTCATTATTATCCTCAGGCAGATCGGACATTGCGTCCTGATGAAGCCCAGAGATACTGACCAGTACATCTTTTGTCATATTCCATCCCCCTTTACTATGCTGTTCAAAAGTCTTCTATATTCACCACATTTGTCTCCGGTACGTCAAAGGGCATCACCGTATTGGCGAACTGGCGGAACTTCTCAGCCATATCACTGACGTAGAACTCATATCTGCTGCCCGAAGCATCTGTGCTGTCGTTGTCCATGTTCTGTTCTTTCAGAAGCGCCTTCAGATCTGCTGCCGTTTCATATGCAGGATTGACGATCTGAATCTCTTCCCCCATATAAGCTCGAATCCGGGAACGAAGGAGAGGATAATGCGTACAGCCCAGAATCATGGCGTCAATATCCGTGGCACGGAGTGACTCCAAATAATACTCTATGATCTCCTGTGTGACCACGTGCTCCTTAAAGCCCTCTTCTACCAGCGGCACGAACAGCGGACATGCTTTCTCGATCACCTGGATCTGCGGATCCATCCTGTGGATCACCTGCGTATAGACTCCGCTGCGCACCGTAGCGTCCGTTCCTACCACACCGATCTTCTGCTTTTGCGTCACAGCCACAGCCGCACGTGCTCCGGGAGATACCACTCCCAGGATCGGCACATCAAATTTGTCACGTACAGTATCGAGCGCAAGGGCACTCGCCGTATTGCAGGCAATCACGATTGCTTTCACCTGCTTCGTCTTCAAGAAACGGATGATCTGCTCCGAAAACCGGATCACTGTTTTTGGAGATTTGCTGCCGTAAGGAACCCGGGCAGTATCTCCAAAATACACAATATTCTCATCCGGCAGCTGTCGGATGATCTCACGCACTACGGTAAGTCCGCCTACTCCTGAATCAAAAACTCCGACCGGTGCCCCTTTTTTACACTCCATACTCACTTCTATCCCCCTAGATCGCCAGGAACTTGGAAATCTCATACTGATGAGTTGAGATCTTCTTCTTCATACTTAATGCTTCGTTGATGTCATAATCAACATACTCACCTGCTTTATAGCCTACGACACGGTTATACTTGCCCTGTAAGAGCAGCTCCACTGCCATGGCTCCCATTGTAGACGCATAGACACGGTCTTTACAGGTCGGGCTCCCGCCGCGCTGCATGTGTCCCAGGATCGTCGCTCTCGTTTCAATTCCGGTAGCCTCCTCGATCCTCTTTGCCAGATTGATCGTATCGCCTACGCCTTCCGCATTGATGATGATGTAGTTCTTCTTGCCGCGCTTTTTATTTGCCATAATATCTTCAATCAGAGCAGCCTCATCGAAGTTATCCTTTTCCTCCGGCAGCAGAATCTTTTCCGCACCGTTGGCAATACCGCACCAGAGTGCCAGATATCCTGCGTCACGGCCCATAACCTCGATGATACTGCACCTCTCATGGGAAGTCGATGTGTCACGCACCTTGTCGATGGCGTCCATTGCCGTATTCACGGCCGTATCAAAACCGATGGTATACTCCGTACACGCGATATCCAGGTCAATGGTTCCCGGAAGCCCGATCGTCTTTACGCCGTAATTGGCCAGCTTCTGCGCACCCGCAAAAGAGCCGTCACCGCCGATAACTACCAGTGCGTCAATTCCATATTTTTTACAGATCGCAGCCGCCTTCTGCTGTCCTTCCGTCGTACGCATGGACTGGCAGCGCGCGGTCTGAAGAATCGTACCGCCCCGCTGGATCGTATCCGATACATCACGGGCCGAGAGGTCAATAATTTCTTCTTTCAAAAGACCGTGATATCCCCTGCGGATTCCGCGTACCTTAAGTCCATTCGCCAAAGCTGTCCTGACCACCGCGCGGATCGCCGCGTTCATCCCCGGAGCATCGCCTCCGCTAGTCAGAACACCGACCGTTCGAATCTGATCTTCCAGTTCATCCAATACCTGCTTTTTTTCCATTTCTCCCATAGCTTCCTTCCTCCTCACGTGATTCATAGTAGACGGCGATCTCCGACCGCCGACAATCTTGTAAATCTGGTATACTCACGGCCGATGAAGTCTGCCGTAAGTATCGCGCCAGCTGCAGCCGCAAAGCGGCATAATTCCTCTTGCGGCTGTGCGCATCAAATGATACTGTGCGGCAGATTTATCTGGCGCTCAGTATACATCAAGGAACTGTCCAGGCACTTCTGCTCCCGGCACCTTCGCGCCTGAAACAAGGAACCAGGATTCAGGAATTGCTTTGCCTGATTTTTCACAACCTTCGTGATTTATTCTAAACCATTTAAACCCGGTTTTCAATAGTCTTTTCAACTACTTTTATGCGCTTTTCGCCGAACTGGTTCATCAATCTGCTCAATACCTGAGGACCGATCAGAATATTCCGGTTTCTTGGCAGCCGCTTGACCGCGCGCTCTGCCTGGCAGTAAATTACAACCTCGTCTTCTCCCTCAGAATCCTTCAGATATCCGAATACGGCCTGCTCATTTTCCAGGTAGGAAGCTTTATCCGGAAACTGGATCCACAGCTCCTTTTTTCGCTGCTCAAAGGGAATCACTCTTTCGCAGATCAGCTTGCTCGGCCTTTCATCCTCCTCAGATACCCGCCCCCTGATAAAGACCTTCTGATCCACTTCCAGAAGTGCCCGGTTCTTTTCATAATCCCGCGGGAATACGACGATCTCCACGGTTCCCAGCAAGTCTTCAATGGTCACGAACGCCATCATCTGGTTCGTCTTGGTATGCTTCACCGTCTTGTCCGTGATCAGTCCTCCCACGGTCTCCCTTGCCCCCTCACGCACCTTAGAACGCCCGGTCTCTTCATCGGGCTGAAAATCCGGTGTCGCGGCCGATATATTTTTTCTCCAGATTTCTTCGTAGTCATCCAGAGGATGGCCGCTGATGTAGATACCCAGCACCTCTTTTTCAAAGGCGAGCCTGTTTTCCCTCGTATATTCCCCTACGTCCGGAAGCCGGATCTCGAACTGGCTTTTCTCTTCCTCTTCCACCAGATCGAAAAGGGTCATCTGCCCGGTCATCGCGTATTTCTTTTCCTGGTTCACATGATCTAGAATCTGCAGATAAATGCTCATGAACTGCTTTCTGGTCCCCTCCAGGCAATCCAGCGCGCCGGCCTTGATCAGATTTTCAATGATCTTCTTATTCAATACGTCTTTTACGCACATGCGGGTAATAAAATCTTCCAGATTCTTGAATACACCGAACTCTTCCCGATCCTCCACAATCGCTTCGATCACCTGTTTTCCGATACTTTTGATCGCCGCAAGCCCATAACGGATCTGCCCGTCGTCCACGGAGAAGTCCGGATAACCACGATTGATATCCGGCGGCAGGATCCGGATGTCCATACTGCGGCAGGCATATACATACTCCGCGACCTTGGAAGGATTTTCTATCACGGAGGTCATCAGAGCCGCCATGAATTCCACAGGATAATAATATTTTAAATATGCGGTCTGATATGAAACCACTCCATAGGCAGCGGCATGTGACTTGTTGAAAGCATATTTTGCGAAATCAATCATTTCATCATAGATTTTATTCGCCGTCTGTTCATCAATCCCGTTGTTTACGCAGCCCGGCACGTTCGTCTCCTCATCGCCAAAGACAAAGATCTGCCGTTCCCTGCGCATCACCTCTCCCTTTTTCTTGGACATGGCGCGCCGCAGCAGGTCGCTTCGGCCCATCGTGTAGCCTGCCAGATCCCGCACGATCTGCATGACCTGTTCCTGATACACGATACAGCCATAGGTGGGCGACAGGATCGGTTCGAGCTGGGGGCAGTCATACACCACGGAACCGGCTCCGTTTTTTCCCTTGATATATTGAGGGATAAAATCCATCGGCCCCGGACGGTACAGAGCGATCCCGGCGATGATATCCTCCAGGCTGTGAGGCTTCAATTCCTTCATAAAGCCTTTCATGCCTGCACTTTCAATCTGGAAGATCCCATCCGTCTTTCCCGTACCGATATAGTCCAGCACAGCCTGATCATTATAATCAATGGCATTCATATCCAGGTCCGGAACCTTTTTGCGCACCATGCGCACCGCGTTCTGAATCACTGTCAGGGTCCGAAGCCCCAGGAAATCCATTTTCAGAAGCCCCAGTTCTTCCAGGGTGGTCATCGTGAACTGGGTCGTGATGGAACCGTCCTGCGCCCGGGAAAGGGGTACATATTCATCCGCGGGCGCCTGGCTGATAACCACCCCCGCGGCATGCATCGAACTGTGTCTCGGCAGACCTTCCAGACGTTTTGACATGTCTATGACATTTTTCACCTGCTCATCCGTCTCATATAGCTTCCGAAGTTCCGGATTCAGTTCCAGCGCCTTAGCAATGGTAATATTCAATTCCCTTGGAATCATTTTCGCAATCGAATCCACAAAGGCATAGGGCAGATCCATGACCCGTCCCACATCCCGGATCACGCCCCGGGCCGCCAGCGTTCCGAAGGTCACGATCTGCACCACCCGGTCTTTGCCGTATTTGCGCACCACATAGTCGATAACCTCCTGCCTTCTTTCGAAGCAGAAATCCACGTCGATATCAGGCATGGACACACGTTCCGGATTCAGAAAACGTTCAAACAGAAGCTGATAGCGCAAGGGGTCAATATCCGTGATACCCAGACAGTAGGATACGATACTCCCCGCCGCCGACCCCCGACCCGGTCCTACCGCGATGCCGTGGTCCTTGGCATATTTAATAAAATCCCACACAATCAGGAAATAATCCACGTAACCCATATTCCGGATCGTATCCAGCTCGTATTTCAGCCGTTCCTGATTCTCCTCCGCCTGGTCGCCGTAACGCCTCTTCAACCCTTCATAACACAGCTTATTCAAGTATTCCCATGAAGTCATTCCATCCGGCACATCGTACTTGGGAAGCTTTGTGACCCCGAATTCAATCTCCACATGGCAGCGGTCCGCGATCCTCTGGGTATTCTCGACCGCCTGCTTTGCATAAGGGAAGAGCTTCTCCATCTCCTCCGGGGATTTTACATAGTACTGCCCTCCCTCATAGCGCATCCTGTTCTCATCGGAAAGCTTCTTGCCCGTCTGGATGCAGAGAAGGATGTCGTGAGGCTTCTCATCCTCCGCATAGGTGTAGTGCACGTCATTGGTAGCCACCAGTTCGATCCCCAGCTCTTCCGACATCTGCAGGAGACGCTGATTCACTAGCTTCTGCTCCGGAATGCCGTGATCCTGCAGCTCGAGAAAATAATTTCCCTTGCCGAAAATGTCCTGATACTCCAGCGCCTTCTCCTTGGCCTCCTCATACATCCCTCTGGCCAGATACCGCTGAACTTCCCCGGCAAGGCAGGCGCTTAAGGAGATAATCCCCTCATGGTACTCTCTCAGAAGCTCTTTATCCACACGGGGCTTGTAGTAATATCCGTCCACAAACCCTTTTGACACGATCTTCATCAGATTGGCATATCCGGTATTGTTCTCCGCCAGCAGAACCAGGTGGTAATATCGGTCGTCCCCCCCTGTGATCTCCCGGTCGAACCTGGACCCCGGCGCCACATAGACCTCACATCCCAGGATCGGGTTGATCCCGGCCTTTTTCGCTTCCCGGTAAAAGTCAATCACACCGTACATGACCCCGTGATCCGTGATCGCCGCGCTGTCCATGCCCAGCTCTTTTACCCTTGCCACATATTCCGTTATCTTATTTGAACCATCCAGAAGACTATACTCCGTATGGACATGTAAATGCACAAAACCCATGCTCCACCTCTCTCTAAAGTTTTTATTCTATCAGGAAAATTGGGAGAAGTTTCCTGATAGAAGAACAAAGAGTTTCGCTTGCGAAACTCGCGCCTGCGGCGGTCGTATAGCGACATCTACCTCGTACGCCGCAGTGCGCATCCCCCGGAGGGTTTTTGTTCTATAGGATAATTCGGAGAAGTTTCCTATAGAATAAAAAATCAGGGTGGTTCCATGCAAGAACCACCCAGTGTGTTCCGTATTATTTGCTGCCGTTCATCATGAAACCGATCAGCCTGTCCGTGTCTTCCTTTTCATAAGCGAGGATCTCCAGTTCCGGAATCTCACCGTTTGAAAAAATATTTGCCATCGAAACATACTGGGAGAGCTTGGATTTCAGATTCAGTCTGTCCCCCTCTCCTGTCACCAGTTCCACCTTGCCCCTACACTGATCAATCACCTTAAAAAACGCGTCAATGTCTGTAATATTCTGTACCTTCATAATGATAACCTCCTTTTAAAATCAGGAAAATCCAAAGAATCTTCCTGCCTGAATAGAAAATGGATGTTCCTTTACAAGTTACGCTACCATTATACATGATTTCCAAAAGAATGCAATCTTTTTTTCATTCTTAATTTCTGTTTGCCGAAAAACAATGTATATGCTATACTTAAACCATCCGTGAAGAGCACGTATCTGTGCATTACATTTTAGAAACGTATAAGGAGGAATTTTTGATGAGATTAATTACACGTTCTGATTTTGACGGTCTGGCATGCGGCGCGCTGCTTTTAGAGGCAGGTATTATCGACAGCTGGAAGTTTGCCCATCCAAAGGATATCCAGGACGGCCTGGTAGAGGTAGATGAAAATGACTGTCTTGCCAACGTACCATTCGTGGAAGGGTGCGGATTGTGGTTCGACCACCATTCCAGCGAGCATGAGAGACTGGAACTGGAAGGGAAGTATAAGGGCGAGAGCCGTATCTGCCCATCCTGCGCGAGGATCATCTATGAATATTATGGCGGAAAGGAACAGTTCCCGCAGTTCGATGATCTGATGGAAGCGGTTGACAAGGTAGATTCCGGCAATCTGACCATTGACGAAGTCATGAATCCAAAGGGATGGATCCTGGTAGGATTTCTGATGGATCCCCGGACCGGCCTGGGCAGATGGAGACAGTTCTCCATTTCCAATTATCAGTTGATGGAAAAGCTGATGGAAGCCTGCCAGACCATGAGTACGGAAGAGATTCTGGCACTGCCGGACGTTCAGGAGCGTATTGAGGTTTACAACGAGCAGACCGAAAAGTTCAAAAAAATGGTATCCGAACATACCAGAACCGAGGGCAATCTGATCATCACCGACCTGAGAAATGTAGACCCGATCTATACGGGCAACCGTTTTATGATCTACAGCATGTATCCTGAGCAAAATATTTCCGCATGGATCGTCAGCGGACGGGGCGGACAGGGCTGTTCCGCCGCAGTAGGCTACAGCATCCTGAACAAGACCTCCGAAGTAAATGTAGGAAGCCTGATGTTAAAGTACAACGGCGGAGGACATCAGAAAGTAGGCACCTGCCAGTTCAGCAATGAGAATATGGATACCGAGCTTCCGAAGATGCTCGCCGAGCTCAGCGAACTGGCCAACAAATAGCAACCCTTACGGTAACTACTCAGCAGCACAGGATAGCACCTTTAGGAGTTGTAGGAAAATAAGTGATACAGATTGCGCAGGATATTTCTTCGGATGTGCAGGTCAAAAAACGCAGTTCTACACTCCGTTTCG